>JACMRS010000078.1 GCA_014376345.1 Bacteroidia bacterium
AGAGCTGGTTTGATATGTTCCGCGATCGGGTAATATTTCCTATTCATGGTATTAATGGCAAGGTTATAGCTTTTGCAGGAAGGCAATTACAGAAAGATGATAAGGGTCCGAAGTATTTGAATTCTCCGGAAACCGAAGTGTATCATAAGTCGGATATTCTTTATGGCATGTATTTTGCCAAAAAAGAAATGAAGAAGCAAAACAACTGTTATCTTGTAGAAGGTTATACAGATGTGATTACCTTATTTCAGGGAGGTGTTGAAAATGTGGTGGCCTCTTCGGGTACTTCTTTAACAGATGGTCAGATTAAATTGATCAGGCGTTTCAGCGAGAATGTTACAGTGCTTTATGATGGTGATTATGCAGGTTTGAAAGCTTCTTTAAGGGGAACAGACATGCTTTTGGAAAGAGGTTTGAATGTGCGTGTTGTCACATTTCCTGACGGTGAGGATCCGGATTCATATTGCAAGAAACTGGGACCTGAAAATTTTAAAAAATACCTTGTAGATGAGGCTCGTGATTTTATTTTATTCAAAAGTAAAATGCTTTTGGATGAAGCAAAAGGCGATCCGATCAGAAAGGCTGAAGCACTGCGCGATATTTTGGGCAGTATTGCTTTAATACCGGATACTTTAAAGAGAAGTCAGTATGCGCAGGAGTGCGGAAGGCTGATGGATACAGATGAAAAAATTCTTTTTTCTGAGATTGCACGCATTCGCAGAAAGCAGCACAACGAGCCCGGCAAGCAGATAGAGCAGATGTATAATGACATTCTGAATGTCCCTGCTGCTGAAAAGCAAACTGAGCATATACTTGTAGATGACGAGCCACAGGAAAAAGATCTGATCAGGATATTAATACAGTCGGGTACCAAACTTTTTATGGAAGGTGTAACTGTTGCAGATTTTATTTTCAAAGAGCTGGAACTTGATCAGGCATTGAAGTTAGCCAATCCATTATATAACAGAATACTTGAGGAATACCGTGAAACTGTTTCAGAAAACCTGGAATTAGACACACAGTTTTTTATTAACCATGCAGAGCATGAAATAAGTTTGCTTGCTGCTGAGCTTCTTACAGAAAGGTATGAAATCAGTCCTTACTGGGCTGAGAACAGCACACCTATACCAGAAATCAGAGACAATTATGTTAATGATCTGAGTTCAGTTTTCTTTTACTTGAAATTAAAAAGATTGAATACTCTGATCAAACAAAATTTCGAAAAGCATGAACAGGCTGAGGCAGAGGGCGAAAAAGAAGAAATTTACTATTACATTCTCGAGTTGATCGCCGTAAGAAACCTGATCGCAAGTCACATTGGTTATGTGATACTTACTTAATTTAATTGTCTTTTATTTTAGTGTCATCTTTAATTTAATTCTGCCAAAGGCTTGCTTGAGTTAAAGAATGAAGTGAAAGACCTCAGTTATGAATACTGATTATTTGTTCAGTTTGAAAGATTTTATCATTAAGAGTATTTTTGAATTTTTAATTTTTTAAAAATTAGCGCCTCTTTAAATCATAATTAAAAATGCCTCGTTTTTTCAAAGAAAAATAATTAAAAAAGAGGTTGCTAAAAAGTAAAAGAACAAAAAAGATCACATTTCTCGTTTAAGAATGTGATCTTTTTCTAATTGATTATTTTAAAGTTTTCGAAACTTATTTCATAAATCTCGGAGCATAACAAAATGTAAGTCCAAGTCCCAAAATAGCCTGTGAATTTTGCATTGGCTCCGGGTTTAATTTAAATGATCTGCCAAGTTGAAGGTACAGTTTAACATATTTAAAACCACCTCTTAAAGTCATTGTAGTCTCAATAAATGTCCATTGTGTTTTGTGTAAATCGAACAGTAAATCTGTACGAAGATCATCTTCACTGTAATTTGAAGAACGTTGATTGTTATATTTTACTGTAACGAATCTCAGCGAAAATGAAGCATCAAAATTATCTGAAGTGTAGCCAATTGATGGCTGAAGAAAAAGCTTAGACATGTCAGCATTATAAGTTCTGTTTTGAATAGAGTTGTTTCTTCTGTATTGGTCGTCAAATGAAATTTTTCCGCCTCCAAAACCTGCATAAGTTTCAAAAACAAAATTGTCATCGAGTTTCATAAAATAGCCGGCACCAAACTCAATCAATCCGCCTTTGCCATTATTGTGATTTTCAAATCCGGAATCCAGTTGTGGTATTTTCCTCTTTGTATGCAAATCCATTAACCACTACGCCAAAATGGTCTGTAACTGCATAAGCCGCTTGTAAATTTCTCCCTGACACGTTGAGTCTTACTTCGTTTTTTTCCTGAAAAAGGGGAGCATTAACAGCATTGGGAACATAAGTAGTTTTGCAGGAGGCTAATCCTCCGGCGATTGCGATAAATAAAAGTGTTTTTTTCATAATAAGTGTGTTTTAGTTATTACAAAACTAAAACAAATTTTACTAAAACAATTCTAACTGCTCTTCGGGAAGTTGTCTGAAAGTTTTTCTGTGGATGTAACAAATTCCATGCTGGCGTATTGCATCTCTGTGATGAAGCGTTGGGTAACCTTTGTTAGAAAGCCAATTGTAATGTGGAAATTCTTCATGCATAGCTTCCATGAAATCGTCTCTGTGTGTTTTTGCAAGTACAGAAGCTGCTGCAATACTCATATAAATTCCATCGCCTTTGATAACAGTTTCATGTGGAATATTTGAATACTGCTTAAAGCGATTGCCATCAATAATGATGTGCTCAGGTCTACCGGTTAACTTGTCCAGCGCTTTATGCATAGCGAGTATAGATGCATTTAAAATGTTTATTCTGTCAATTTCTTCATGGTCAACAAAAGCTGTGGCCCATTGTGTTTCGGCTTCAATAATTACACGCAATTCTTTGCGTTGTTTCTCATTAAGTTGTTTACTGTCGTTGAGCCAGGGGTGTTTAAATTTTTTTGGTAAAATAACCGCTGCAGCTACTACCGGTCCTGCAAGACAGCCTCTTCCGGCTTCATCGCAGCCGGCTTCAATAAGACCTTTCTTCAGGAATTTTTTTAACACACAGCGAAAATAATTGATTATATACTTTAAAACAAATTTGAAATTTCGATTTTACTCTGAAGTGATGTTGATCAGGTTAAACCAATTACCATATGTCTTTGCGTTTGATTCCTGAAAAATTAATTGGTCATAATTCCGTTTTCTCAAAAGTCAAATTTACCAATAGTTTCTCCAAATACTTCATCAGAAATATCACTGTAAAACTATGGTAAAATTATTTTTCTAATCGTGTATAAACTGTTATTTTTCTTATTAACTTGCAACAATTTTATAACAGAATTTACTTTAAGACAACACGATGGGATGGTTTAACTTTTTTACGCAGGAGCTGGCAATAGATTTAGGTACTGCCAATACCCTGATCATTCACAAGGATCACGTGGTTGTTGATGAACCATCTATCATCGCTATTGAGCGCAGCACGGGTAAAGTGCTTGCAATTGGCCATGAGGCCATGCAGATGTTTGGTAAAGAAAACGACAACATCAAAACAATTCGTCCACTCAAGGATGGTGTAATAGCTGATTTTCATGCTGCCGAGCACATGATCAGAGGCATGATCAAGAAAATTAATAAGAACGGAAAATCTTTTTCGCCTCAGCTAAAAATGGTTATCTGTATTCCTTCAGGAATTACCGAAGTTGAAAAACGTGCGGTAAAAGACAGTGCCGAAAGAGCAGGAGGTAAAGAAGTTTATATGATTCACGAACCTATGGCAGCAGCCGTTGGTATCGGTATCGATGTTACAGAGCCAATGGGCAACATGGTCATTGATATCGGGGGTGGTACTTCTGAAATTGCAGTAATTGCACTTGGGGGTATTGTTTGTGATGAGTCGCTACGAGTAGCTGGAGACGAGTTTACAATGGATATCAGTGAATACATGAAACGTCAGC
>JACMRS010000079.1 GCA_014376345.1 Bacteroidia bacterium
CCAAAACTGGTTAATAGCAGTCTCAATCTGGCACGAGTTTTATTGAAAAATAACGGACTGGAAGTTGGTAGAATCACACTTAAAAAAAACCCGATGGGTGCAGGACTTGTTCTTGAACAATATTATAAAGGTCATGTAATTGAAACCGGCACACCACTTGAAAAAGGAGCTGTAATTGATCTTCTTGTAAGTGAACAAGCATTGGCTTCCGACAGTTCAGATATGGGGAATGATTACGGTGATGGGGACGGCGGACTGGATGGTATTAAATAAGATTTAAAGATAATTTTTATCAAATATTAAAAACGCAGATTTAATTATAATGAGTTTTCTCAAACTTTAAATCTATAATTTTGTAAATCTACCATGAAAGATATTTTTAAAACGGGTGATTTGAAAGTGTTTGAAAAAACTGTTTCAAATTCTGATACTGCGGTATTTGAATCGGGAGAGGTACACAGTGTTTACGCCACTTTTGCGCTTGGAAGAGATGCCGAATGGAGTAGCAGGTTATTTGTTCTTGAAATGAAGGAAGTTGATGAAGAAGGAATTGGTACTTTTCTGAATATCCGGCACCATTCACCTGCATTAGTAGGACAAACTGTTATCTTTGAAGCCGTGATCAGCAATCTTGAGAAAAATATTATAGATTGTAAAGTAACTGCAAAAGTTGGTGAAAGGTTGATAGCGGAAATTGAAACAGGACAGAAAATAATAAAGAAAGAAAGGCTAAAAGCTTTGTTTGAAAGCCTTGCATAATGCAACAGAAAAATCTACATATAAGAAATAAAAAAGCTGCGTTCGATTTTCATATTGAGCTAAAGTTTACTGCGGGCATTCAACTTACAGGAACTGAAGTAAAATCTATTCGTGCGCTAAATGCCAATATCAATGATGCTTTTTGCATTATTGAAGGCGGCGAGCTTTATATTAAAAATATGCATATCAGCGAATTTAAGCAAGGGAGTTATAACAACCACGACCCACTCAGAAAACGTAAATTGCTGGTAACAAAGCAAGAGTTGAATAAAATTATTTTTAGAACAAAAGAAAAAGGATTTACTATTTTTCCTCTTGATTTACATTTGTCAGATCGCGGATTGTTAAAGCTTGATATTGCCCTGGGAAGAGGAAAGCGCGAGTTTGACAAAAGACACGATATCAAGAAAAAGGATATTGAAAGGGAAATTAAAAACGCAATTGGTTAGTATGAAAGAAACTGTTTTATTTTCATTGTTGATTTTCACTTCATTAGTAACTTTTGCTCAGGATAAAAAAAATATTGAGTATGATAAGTTGCATAAACCATATTCCTATAAATCAATTTCATTTGGCACCGGAATTATGAGTTTCAATCCTCATTTTTTAGACAATAGAAACAATAGCAACAATTTAAGATCAATGATTTCTGAGCTGAGTTTTATTAAAATGAATCGCAAATTTAGCTGTAGTATTGGAGCCGGTATTGGAAGCATCAGAAATATGGGAACTGAGTTTGGCCCATTTGAATCCAGCGATTTGTACAGGCTGAAATTTTCTTTAAATCCTAAATTAGTAAAGTTGTTTTTTTATGAAACCTATATCTATGGAACTGTTGGATATAATTTTGATTATTTAAGTAACAATTACAAAGCCGGTTATAAAGCTTTAAACTCTAATGTAAATGCCGGACTAGGGATTTCTTGCAGAGCTTTAAGTCATCTGAATTTATTTTACCAATTTACGGTTAATCAAAAATTAGGGCAAGACTACCGGACTTTTTCTCAAAACACATTTGGAATAAGTATTCCGATATATTTCAAAGTACTTGTTACTCCTGATTTTTAATTTTTAAAATCCTTTTATTATTTTCCTCTTATCAAAGTAATTACCCCATTCGATTGCTTTTCAATGCCATTGCTTTTTTGTCTGGCAGTTACAATATAATAGTATGTGCCATCTGAGCAGGGCTCGCCATCTTTGTTTTCAATATTTCCATTCCAAAAATCTTTATCAGGATAATTGAAAGTATAAACTACAACGCCCCATCTGTTGTAAATAAAGCCTTTAAATTCATCATAACCGGAAAATTTAAAGTTGAAAAAATCATTTAATTCATCACCACCGGGTGTAAAAATATTAGGGATTTTCAATTCCAGTGAATCACAGTTTTTAAATTTGATACTTATAGTATCACTGCTACTGCAACGGTTACTGTCGGTAACTGTCAACCAAACTTTTTGTGAAGAAAGAAAGGATTGGGTTCTGAGTGTGCTGCCATTGTTCCATTTAAATGCCCATGAGCTTTTAGCAAATGGCGCCAGAAACATCACTTTCCCGTTGCACAAAGTGGTGTCTTTACCCAGACTAATATCGGGACTGCGGCGTATTGAAATTACTTTGGTAATAGTATCATCTGAACAGCCTGTTGTTTTCAACTTAGCAAAAAGCTTTACAGAAAAATCACCCGATTTGCTATAAGTTTTATTAACTGTATTGCCACTTCCTGTTGTTCCGTCTCCGAAATTCCAGGTAAAACTCTGGGCTGAATCACCAAAAGCGGTAAATTTAAAATTCTGAGTAGTATCGCAATAAATTGAACTAAATGGATCAACTTTGAAGTTGTAGCTGCTGTTATCGTAAATAGCACCTATTTCCATTGCATAACTACGGTTGTCTGAATTGCAATAAATATAAGCTGAAAAAGCGCTGTCACATTTAATATTGTAAATCCCTTTGTTAACTTTAAAAGATCCTGAAACATAATTGGCACAACTTGCCGAGGCGCTGAATTTTGTAGTATCAACAAGTACATTGTTGATTGTTAAAAGGCTCTTAGCATTATTCTTAACTATAATTCCAATGTAAATTTCGTTTATCAGATTTTGAGTAACCGGCGTCGTCACCTGTATTGCACGGGTCATCTTTTCAATAGGCACAACATTCATCAAAGATGGATTACCCAGTCCACGAGAATTGCCGTTGCAAACACCCGATTTCATAAACTCCACCACAGCGGCTGGTTTATCTGTTACAATGCATTTCATCACTGCAAAAGTTACATCTTCAAGATATGCCTGACCTTCATTTAAGGTAGCTTTCAAAGTGCCGTCTACCAAAACCTTTGTGTTATTTTGAGAAGCAATTACCTGAAACATGTAGCCATTTGGCATGTCTGCAAAAGGGTGGGTAAGGTAAGTTTTACCCCAGATATCTGTAGGCCATGCTTGTGAATACAAGTGATCACAGCCGTTACAAGTGCCACCATAATATATCTGCGAGCATTTGGCACCCTGAAATACTGCTATCTTTTTACAACCATTTGAGACCCATACTTTCGTGCCGGTAAGATTCAAACTATCTGCTGCCTGAATCTGATAAACCTGACCGGCATTGAGTATGGTTTTATACGTGTTTCCGGCAATTTTACCACCTACTGTTTTAACTGAGGGGATAAATGAAATTTCTGTATTGTCTTCAGTTGCAGCAATCAGGCATTCAGAATTATAGATCGACCCGATACTTTTCGCTTCACCTCTGAAGGTATTAATATAATAAATGCCATTTTTAAGAAGACTTGAAGTAGGAATAATTGCAGCGCCGTCGGTACTGTTAACAGCATCATTAAGTACAATTACATTAATTGGTTCATTACAGGTAACATGAATTCCTCTGTTTTGAGCAGCTTCCGAGCCTGTATTATGAAGTTGAAAATTTTTTACAGGTGTTGTTGAAGTGAAATTAATAACGGTATCGCGGTTTTTTACAAGAGTAAAAGTAAGGGGAGGAGGACCTAATTTAGGAAAGGCAATTGTAAAAGTAACCGGTTTGTCCGCTACTATATAAATACTGATGTTTGCAGGCAGCGCATAATTTTCCATTATTCCGAACCAGAAGTCTTTCCCCTTTCCTGTATTCTGATTTTGGCCATTGCAATAAAAGGCAATGAATGAAAGAAATAACAGAGTAATTAAATATTTAGATTTGATAAAATTCATCAGTTATGCAAATTTACAACTTAAGGCGTTAATAATTGCCGCTGGTAAAAAGTGTTAATAGTAATTTATCTGAACATCCTTAACTTTGAACGATAATAAAACAACCTCTTTTTAAATATTATTTAGTTTGCAGGAAAATAAAAATCACAAAGTATAAGGATGAAAAATCTAACACAAAAAATAATGTTGGCAGTTGCGCTTGCAATCTCAGTAAGCTCTTACGGGCAAACGGGAACAACAGCTGCTACCGGCACGGTATCGGGCAAAACCGAATTAATTGAAAAAGTAGAGGCCGTTCCGGGGAAAGCAATCATTAGCTATGAGAAATACAGGCTTGCTAATGGATTGACAGTATTGGTACATGAAGACCACTCAGATCCTGTAGTTCACGTAGAAGTGACCTATAAAGTAGGCTCTAACAGGGAAACCGGTGGAAAATCAGGTTTCGCCCACTTTTTTGAACACATGATGTTCCAGGGTTCAGAAAATGTTGCCGATGAAGAGCATTTCAAAATAGTTCAGGGTGCAGGTGGTACTATGAACGGTACTACCAGTCGCGACAGAACAAACTATTATGAAACTGTACCTGCCAACATGCTTGAAACAGCACTTTGGCTTGAATCTGACAGAATGGGATTTTTACTTCCTGCTTTTACCAAAAAGAAATTTGAGGTTCAAAGAAGTACAGTAAAAAATGAAAAAGACCAAAGTTATGGTCAGCCTTATGGTCAAACTTCGGAAATTATGGGTCAGCTTTTATACCCTCCGGGCCATCCCTACAGCTGGCAGACAATTGGTTATGTTGATGATCTTGACAGAGCCGATTCAAACGATCTTAAAAACTTCTTCCTTCGCTGGTATGGTCCGAACAACGCTATATTAGTAGTTGCAGGTGATGTAAACACGGCAAATGTAATCAAAATGGTAGAAAAATACTTTGGTTCTATTAGTCGTGGCGCTGAAGTTGCAAAACTTAATGTTCCAAGAAATGTGCTTCCGGAATCTGTTACCAAAACGGTTTACGATGATGTTTATTTCCCACTTAATGACATAGTTTATCCTACTGTTCCTGCTTTTAATGCTGATGAGCCTGCATTAGATCTACTTGCTGAGTTGCTTGATGGTGGTAAAAATTCTGTTTTCTATAAAAACTTTATTAAAACAGAACGCGCTCTTCAAACTAGTATAAATAATTCTACCTCAGAACTTTCAGGTGAATTCAATATTGCAATTGTTAGTTATGATGATGTTACTCCAAAAGAAGTATCTGATCTGGTAGCTAAATGTTTTGCAGATTTTGAAGCTGAAGGAATTAATGATGAAGACCTTGCACGTGCTAAAGAAAGCATCATTTCTGGAACTTACAGCTCAATGGAAAGTGTAGCAGGTAAAGCGAGTCTTTTAACTTTATTTGAAATGGCTATGCCGGGTAAAAAATACACACTTGAGAATGAAATCAACCGTTACAGAAACGTAACTAAAGAAGATATCATGCGTGTGTTTAATAAATACATTAAAGGAAAAAATACTGCTACAGTAATTGTTGAGCAGCATCCTGCACTTAAAGAAAATCCAAATGCAAAAATTGAGCAGTATGTAAGTTTCAATCCTTATGCAAATGCTAAAGATCCTAATGAAGGTCAGTTTAAAGGACTTGTTTACAACAGACCAGTTGACAATTTCTCTAGAAAGAACAGACCAGTTGTTGGTCCGGCAGTAACAGCTAAAGTACCTGATTTCTATAAATACAAAATGGAAAATGGCATTGAAGTTATAGGTACTCAAACCAACGAAACTGACATGGTTTATATGACTTTCAATATTAAAGGTGGTCATTTATTTGAAACTGAAAAAATTCTTCCAGGAACAGCAGTATTTACTGCAGCAATGCTAGAAGAAGGCGGCACTAAAAATTATACTGCTGCTGAAATGGAAAAAGAAATTCAGAAATTGGGAAGCAACATTAGTTTTAATGCAAACGACCAGTCTATCAGTGTAAATGTTTCTTGCTACAAAAGCAGATTTAAAGAAACTCTGGCACTTCTTGAACAGAAATTGCTTTATCCTAATTTTGATGCAGCTGATTTCAAAACCGTTCGCAAACCTTTGCTTGAATCAATCAGAAATCAAAGGACAAGTGCAGGTATAATGGCTAATAAAGGTTTTTTAAGATTGCTTTATGGTAATGATAACCCATTAGGTACCATTAACACTGGAGAATATAAATCTGCTTCAAAAATCACTCTAAATAATGCGATTGATTTTTATAACACTATGATGTCACCAAACCTTACAAGGGTAATTGTTGCTGGTAATGTTAATGAAGCCGAAACTAAATCTAATTTAACATTTTTAAGCACTTGGAAAAACCTGAACCTAACACTTCCTAAGTTTACAAACTTCCCGGAGGCCGGTTCAACTCAGATATTTCTTATTAACAAAGCATTTTCAAAACAATCAAGTATGCTTATGGGATACCGTGCATTACCTTATGATGTTCTTGGAGATTTTTACAAAGCAAATATCATGAACTATGTACTTGCAGGAAACTTTAATTCCAGACTTAATTTGAACATTAGAGAAGACAAAGGATGGACTTATGGTATCAACGGTAGGTTTTCATCAAAAGGAAAAGATTTCCCGGGCTTTTATGTCATCAGTGCAGGTGTAAAAACTTCAGCTACAGACAG
>JACMRS010000080.1 GCA_014376345.1 Bacteroidia bacterium
CGCCTCTGCCAATTATTAAAAGATTTGGAGCAGATTCAAGAATTGAAGCATCAATATTGATTTTTGACCTGACAATCAGAATCTGGCAATTTTCTAAATGATTCTTAACTTCTGAAGAATTGATTTCGGGAAGGTATGTCACAATATGACCTGCTGTTTCCAACCCTTCTTTCAGAGAAGGATGAAAATCATCAACGATCAGGATATTTAAAGGATTTTCCGGTAACACAGTGTCAAAGTTATTATAATGATTTTGAAGTAAAACAGTCTTTTTAGAAAAGGGGGCAGTTGTTTTAGGAACGGGAGCGCTTTGCCAACTGCAAACTTAAACCAGCGGCTCTTGCCACAAATTCTGCTCTTTCAGAGTGATATTGCGGCCAAAAAACTGCCTTGCCGATTTCTCAAACGAGTCTGTATAGTCAGAAACATAAAAACGCTGACGGCCTTTTGCTTTGGATTTGTTCTGCAAAGTATGCTTAATCAGAAATTTTTCGATAGATGCCGAAACAATATCTGCAGAATTGACAATATGGGTATTTCCCTTGTAGAAAGCATCAATTTCTGGCATAATCAGCGGGTAATGCGTACAAGCGAGAATAATGGCCTCTACATTGGCAATATGAGGGTTTGAAAGATAAGAATTAACGACAGTGCGACTAATATTATTATTGAAAAAACCTTCCTCAATCATTGGTGCAAGCAAAGGCGTTGCCAGCGATTTAAGAGTAATTTCAGAATTTTTCTTTTTGAATTTTTTATGATAAACCTGTGATGAAACTGTTCTTTTAGTGCCTATCAATCCTATTTGCGTAAATTGCGTTTCATCAACCATGTAATTCACAACAGGATCTATCACATTAATAACAAATTTTTGGCGTGGCATCATCTTTTCTACATTCTTAAATGCAGTTACAGACGCTGAATTACAAGCAATAACAATCAGTTTACATTTTTGCTCAAGCAGAAATGCAGTTATTTTTTCAGCATAGCTTTTAATGGCATGAGGAGATTTTTCTCCATAAGGCATGTGGGCGGTATCTCCGAAATAAATGATATTTTCATGAGGCATTCTCTCGCATAATGCTTTAGCCACGGTGAGTCCGCCAATACCCGAATCAAAGATTCCAATTGGGTTTTCGGGTCTGAAATTATCTTTTTTAGCGTTTTTTTTCAATATGCCGATAAATAAAAAACAGTCTTGCAACAAAATAGCGGCAAGACTGTAATTAATTAAATTATAATTTTATGGTTTTTTAACAATACCAAGCTGTTTTCTAACAGCTTCGTCAAGATTGTCTGCTTCTCTGCTATAAAGCAATTGAGACGAATCTAAAACCTGGGTATAGCCTTTTTCCTTAGCAACAATTTCAATTGCTTTTTTCATTTTATCCTGAATAGGTAAAAACAGAGCCTTCTGCCTTGTAGTAAAACTGTCTTGAAGTGCAAGTTTATTTTGTTCCAAAGTTTGTCCCATATTTTGAATGTTCATTTGAATAAATTCAATGGTTTTTTTATTTGGAACTGCTTTAGATTGCTCTCTTTCCAAGTTTTTGTATTGAAGTTCAATCTCATTAGTCTGGTATTCAAGTTCTTCTCCAAGCTTATTTCTGTATTTTTCAAGTTTAACCTGAAAGCTGTCATATTCCGGCAAAAGCACCAATATCTCATCAAAATTTACCTGCCCGATCTTCTGTCCGTAAGCATTGCCACCCATCAGTATAATGGTGAAAGCCAATGCGCTAATTAATTTTTTCATTCTTGTTTTTATATATTTTTATGTGATTATTTATTTACCTTTTTTTGGTGTACCGGAGTCGTTTGAATCTCCCTTATCAACTACGCCAAGCTCATCCAGCACTTCTCCGCTGATATCATATTTAGGATTTGTGAAAAGCATGTTCATATTACTTGACTTATCAAAAACAAAGTCCAGAACATTTTCTTTTGCAACTTTCTGAATAGCACTGAAAACTTTGTCCTGAATAGGTTTAATCAGTTCCTGTCTTTTCTTGAAAAGTTCACCTTCATAACCAAATTTGTCCTGCTCTGCTTTTTTATACTCATCTTCTTTGGCTACAATCGCATCCTGCCTTTCTTTTTTTTGTGCAGGTGTCAATAACACTTCTTCCGAGGTATAATCGCGGTACATTTTGTCTACTATTGCTTTTTTATCAGCAATTTCTTTTTCCCATTTGGCAGAAAGTTCATCAAGCTGTTTTTGTGCGCCTGTGTACTCCGGCATCTGACTAAGGATGTAATCTGTATCCACGTAACGAAATTTCTGAGCCTGTACACCGGCAACCGAAGTTACCAGAACAAGCAATGTCAATATTATTTTTTTCATAATCTTCTTTTTTAGTGTTTGTTTTCCGTTCATGCCAAATTTCGTTCCAAAAATTATAAGCGCCAGCAAAAATAGATAAAAAAATACTTTATCACAGCACTCCGGGTATACAACGGGAGGAAATAATGCACCAGATTACAGAATGAGTTTAATAACGGGCGTAACAATCTGGTTGCTTTTTTTAAGACTCCTGTCGAAAAGTGTGATTCTGAAAAAAACTGAATCAGGGGTAAGTCCGGGGTAAGGACTTGCTCCTAAATGAAGAGTCAGATCACCGGATATTGCTTTGTCTTTTCCTGTTGGAGTTAATACAGTTATTCTGTCATTAAAATTAATTGTATCACTGGTAAGTGGAATAATAACAGGCACTTCAATGCCATTTTCAATTGAAATATAATCTACCTTCAGATTATAAAAATAAGGAGATCCAAAATTGAAAGGCGGAAAAGTATCCGAAGAATTTAACCCAATATCACCATCCCCGTCGGTATAAGAAAGACTGATATTGATAACAGAATCTTTACCTTTATTTTTTAACACCTCAAGACCGTTGTATTTTAATGAAGGCGTTGTGCTGTAAGAAACAGAAACTTTATTACACGATGAAAGCATAACTATTATAGTTAAAATTACACTTACTTTTGTTGCTGAAACCACTTTCATTGATTGACGGAGACCAAATAACGTTCAAAGATACAAAAAAAGTATTTAACCTACCTAAAGGCTTTGAAGCTTATGCTCTCGAAGTTTTCAAATTGCAATCTGAAAAATGCCTCCCCTATAAAAAATTCATTGAAAATCTGCGAATAAATCCTGCTGAAATAAAAACTTCAGATGAAATTCCTTTTATGCCCGTTGGTTTTTTTAAAGAATTTGAAATTATTACAGGTATTGAAAAACCTGAAGTTATTTTCGAAAGCAGCAGCACAGGAAAACAGGGAGTCAGTAGACATTTTGTAACGGATTTGTCACTTTATGAAGAGTCTTTTTCGCTTTGCTTCGAAAATTCATTCGGTTTACCGGCAAATTATTGCCATCTGGCTTTGCTACCGGGTTATCTTGAAAGAAAAACATCTTCACTGGTTTATCAGGTTAATGGCTTAATGCAAACGAGTCAGTTTAAGGGAGATTTTTATTTAAATGATTATAAAGCTTTGTCAGAAAAGCTTACTTATAACGAAAAACATAAAATTAAGACAATACTTTGGGGTGTGTCATTTGCACTTTGGGATCTGGCAGATAAATTTCCGCAAAAGCTTAATCATACTACTATTATTGAAACAGGCGGCATGAAGGGTAAAAGAACAGAAATAACCAGGGAAGAATTACACAATATTATTAAAGACGCCTTTGGCATTAATTCTGTGGCCTCTGAATATGGTATGACGGAGTTGCTTTCTCAGGGCTATTCAACAGGAAACGGTGTTTTTAAATGTCCGCCCTGGATGAAAGTGATTCCAAGAGATATTAATGATCCGCTTAGCAAACGCCCTTTCGGGCAAACTTGTGGACTTAATATTATTGACCTTGCCAATATCAACAGTTGCAGTTTTATTGAGACTTCCGATCTGGGAAGAGTTTATGCCGATGGCAATTTTGAAGTTCTCGGTCGATTTGACCACAGTGAAACCCGTGGTTGTAATTTAATGGTGCCTTAAAATATGAAAACAATACTGAGACAACTGAAACTGTTTATTCAACAACAGCCCAAAGGTTATGTTATTACACTGATGCTTATTGGTGCGGTGAGTGTTTATTGCAATTACCATTTCGGAATAGAAGATCAGATTTATGAATTTGGAAAATTGCAAAGATTCTTTGCATTTGCAGGTTTGTATGCAATTCATTTTTACCTCGCCTATTTATTGTATTCAGTTTTTACAGGTAA
>JACMRS010000081.1 GCA_014376345.1 Bacteroidia bacterium
ATTTTGATTATGTGTTCACTATTATTTGTGCATTTTGTATAGTTTTTCCTGGTATCATACTTTCCGACCAGTCACTTACTAAAATTGACAAGTCGAGAATATGGGTTATCTATATTATTGCCTTTTTCGTAATATTTTTCTGGATGGCCTTTGAACAGGCAGGTGCATCGCTAACTTTCTTTGCAGAAGAGCAAACTAACAGGGTAATTTTCAATTGGACAGTTCCAGCGAGTTATTTCCAGTCTATTAATCCGGTTGCAATTGTAGTGCTTGCGCCATTGTTTGCGTGGCTTTGGGTTTATCTTAGTAAAAGAGGTAAAGAACCGGCTTCTCCTGTTAAACAGGCTATCGGTTTATTCTTGCTTTCATTAGGTTATATCGTAATCTGTCTTGCTGTTAAAGATCTTCAGCCGGGTGTTAAAGTTTCTATGATGGTATTATTCAGTTTGTATTTTATTCATACTATGGGTGAACTTTGTTTGTCACCTATCGGATTGTCAATGGTTGTTAAACTTGCTCCGGTAAGATATGCTTCATTATTAATGGGTGTATGGTTTTTGAGTACAGCATTTGCAAATAAAGTTGCAGGTGAACTGAGTGCTTTATATCCTGAAGAGGTTAAAAAAGAATTGAAAGCGGATGCTATTAAATTCCGTTATATTTCAAATCAGAAAGATACACTTGGCAATTTTATAACCAGTACCGTTGTTGCAGATACTAACTACATGAAATCTGGTATGGGTAAACTGCCGGTATGGGATGTTGATTTTGAAAGTGACCATGTTGAGGAAAAAGCTACAACTACCGGTGTGGCTTTGTTTATGGATAACATGAAATCAGATCCATTGATTACAGCATTGAAAGGTGCAAAAAGTGACAGTGTAAGAAGTATTAAACTTATTGATTCAAAAGCAGAAGGAGTTGATACTTTCCTGCAAAAGCAAGTTTTGCTTGGTGTAAAACGTAGTTATAATGCTGTTAGTAAAGATGGTACTCATTATTATGTAATTAAAGAAGAAGAACGTAAAAATCAGACAATTTTAGTAATGGAGAAATTCAATCTGAAACCTGAAAAGCCTTCTATTTTCGGTTATCAGATCAATAACATGTATGAGTTCTTCATGATATTTGTAATAGTTTCAGCAATTGCTTCTGTACTTCTTTATTTCATGTCAAAGAAATTATTGACAATGATGCATGGTATCAGATAATATTTAATTTAATATATTTCAAAGGGCGGGCAACACAATTGTCCGCCCTTTTCTTTTACCTTTGAAAAGCTAAATTATGAAAAACCATTCTGTATTTACTGCCCATCCCTGGCACGGTGTTTCACCCGGAGATAATGTTCCTGAACTTCTTACTGCTTTTATCGAAGTGGTTCCAACGGATACCGTAAAGTATGAAATTGATAAAGAATCAGGTTTGCTGAAAGTGGACAGGCCACAGAAATTCTCGAACATCTGTCCTGCTTTGTATGGCTTTATTCCCCGAACCTATTGCGGTGAAAAAGTTGCAGAATATTGCATGACTCAGGCAAAAAGAGTTGGGATGTTCGGTGATGGAGATCCATTGGATATCTGTATACTTTCAGAAAAACAGATTATGCATGGCAATATCCTTATGCAGGCCATTCCAATTGGGGGTTTAAGGATGATTGACAACAATGAAGCTGATGATAAAATTATTGCTGTAATGAAAAATGACGCAGTCTATGGTCAGTTTAAGGATATTCTGGATTGCCCTCAGGCTTTAACGGACAGATTAAGGCATTATTTTCTAACTTACAAACAGCAACCGGGTGAAACTCACAGTCTCGTTGAAATAACCCATATTTATGGTGTTGCAGAGGCACATGAAGTGATAAAAAGAAGTTTGGAGGATTATTCGATCCTGCAGTCAGCTAAACAAATGTGAATTTAAGGCTTAAAAATCTTACTTTTGCACCTTTGAATTAATAATCAATGGGTATATTTTCTGATATTGCTGCGAAGCAAAAGTCTATCGCAATTATAGGATTGGGTTATGTGGGTTTGCCTCTGGCGTTAGAGTTTGCAAAGAAATTTAAGGTCGTTGGATTTGATATTAATCCTAAAAGAGTTTCGATGCTCAACAATCATGAGGATCCAAGTAAAGAAGTTTCTCCTG
>JACMRS010000082.1 GCA_014376345.1 Bacteroidia bacterium
AATGCTCCCAAAAACTCAGGACCGTCATACATGGTCATTCCAAATAATACTGCTGTATACAACAAAAATACCCGAATCAATATTGGAGCTGCTGATACAGTAAATCATGATATTTTATATTTTGAATTATCTAATGTTTTAAACAATAAAAACAGTTTAGAATCTTACAATTCAGGTTATGACAGTACACATCCAATAACTCCATATTGCCCGCCAGGTAACATTAAAGACTGTCTCCCAGTTCCAACCGGTCCATTCCCAAGAGGTGTTTTCTTTGATAATTCTAATGCTGATTTCGTATTTACACCAACTAAAATAAATGAATCTTCTGCTATCAGTACGAGAATTAAAGAATACAGGATGATAAATGGAGTTAAAACTTTGATTGGGACGTTTATGAGTGAATTTTTATTAAACATAAAAAGTAGCAGTTCAGATAACTATCCTTTAACACTCAAAGTAAATAAAAAACACATAGTCAAAGCAAATGAAATTTTAAAGGTTCCTTTTTCAGGATATGATAATGACTCATCAAAAACATTTGTAGATTCTGTTGGACTGCTGTGCAGCAAAGGAATTGAAAAAGGCACTTTTAAGATAGCCAAATCAGGTAAAAGACCCGAAGGTGAATTCACCTGGACACCGGATTGCTCATTCGCAAGAGCCGAACCATACCATTTTACAGTTTCTGCATTTAATAAAAATGGGTTATTTATCAGTGAAGATGTTGCTGTAACCGTTTTGCCACCTGATTTGTTGCGCGAAGACACTGCATTATGCACACCTTTTTCTTTAAAACTTAAGTCTAAACTGACAGGCAGATACAAATGGAGCACTGGTGTAAATGACACCTTATCCAGTATTACAATAACAACTCCGGGTAAATACAGCCTCAGTTATGTTAATAGAACATGTAAAAGTTTCGACTCTGTATTTGTTTATGAAGACCTAGCTAAGCCTAATGTTTTTATTGGAAATGACACATTAATCTGTGATCAGAATCCAGCCTTACCAGTCACTTTTAAAATTGAAGCAATAAATAAATTTTATGTATTTGATTGGAAAAGCTTAACCGGTAAAAGTATGTTAAATACTTTCTCTACTGCAGATTCAGGTAAAGTTCTTGTTAGTGTAAACAACGCGTGCGGATCAGCATTTGATACTTTAAGAATAGAAAGATTGTCATCACCTCCGGTTTTTAAATTGAAAGATTCTGTCTTCTGCTCTCCATTTAAATATACAATTGGAATTGCTAAAAAACCTTTTGTAAATTATATTTGGAATAACGGAAGTAATCTTTCTACAATAGATGTAAAATCAAAAGGAAATTATATTCTTACTGCGTATAACAAATGTGCTACATTAAAAGATACTGCTTCAATTGACACAATAGCTGTTCCTGAGATATTTGCAGGAAATGATACCACACTTTGCAATTCAGCATCCCTTTTAATAATTCCTAAAGGAAATTTCACTTCTTATAAATGGACAAATGGCGTGGATATTTTACAAGTAAATGCTGGTGGTACTTATATTGTAAAAGGAAGCAACAGCTGTAAATCAGCTTTTGATACAATCGTTGTTATTGCGAATAATATTCCTACTCCCAATCTTGGACGAGACAGAGCTATTTGTGGCCCAACTTTGCTGGATGCCAGCTCTTTTGATGCAGATTATCTTTCGAATGATGCCACTGAAATAAAAAATAAACTGGCAGAAACTTCAGGTCATTATTTTCTGAAAGTCAGCAACTTTTGTGGCACAGTTTCAGACACTGTTAATCTAACATTAAAAAGCAAGCCAATAGTTCAACTTGGCCCCGACCTTACCTTCGCCGACACCTTTACTACTATACTTAATGCTGGCAATCCCGGTAGCAAATACAGGTGGTTAACCTCTCCTGCTGATACTTTTCAAACATTAACTATACATTCGTATGGTACATATACAGTTAGGGTGTATAATGAATGCGGACAAGATATTGCTTCAATTAAAATTTCTCAAGCTACTGTTGGAATTACTAGTCCTGAACTAAAAGCACTTTATTTATTTCCCAATCCGTCCCGTGGTTTTGTCACGATAGGAAATATTCCTGAAGGTGTCAATTTAAATAATGTTACAATAAATTCAATGGATGGTAAAACATTCAATGCACAGATAAATTCAGCAGGTGAAATTGACCTCAGAACAATTTCTTCAGGCATCTATATTTTAAAGATAAATACCGATAAAGGCATTGCGGAGTTTAAAGTTGTTCTGGAGAAATAGTTTTACTATCCCAACTGATTTCCATTTCAACACCAACGGATCCTATCCTGTAATTTTCAAACGCAGGGTTTTTCTTATGAATACTTACACGCGCACTTCCCGCAAAATCGAAATGTGTTGAGACTTCCTGTAAAATTAAACCTCCTGTTTCTTCAATCATCATAATATTGGCATGCATGTTTCTTTTACAGATTTCTGCCAGTATTTCGTAGTTAATATAACCCGGAACCGGAAGAATTTGAGCGTCGTAGCTAACATATAAAGAAACTAAAAAATGATTTTCTACCATCAGTTCTGTTTCATACAAGCCTTTTCTTGCAATAATTTCAAGGTTTTCCATCTTTACAGTGATGTTTTTGATCGCATTCATTTAAATCAGTTTTAACATACGCAATCAAGTTAAAATAATTAATT
Organism: Bacteroidia bacterium; assembly: GCA_014376345.1. Classification (GTDB taxonomy): domain Bacteria; phylum Bacteroidota; class Bacteroidia; order NS11-12g; family UBA955; genus JACMRS01. Next base: position 2,683 of record JACMRS010000082.1, read on the forward strand.
TTGCCAAAATATATTATTTGTAAATGTCTGCAATAAATTCTGAGGAGCTAAAAGCCCACAACCAAGGTAAGGATCGCTATGTTGCGCCTGACTTATACGCTATAGATGACCTGTTAACCGAAGAGCACAAATTAATCCGCAGTTCGGTGCGCGAATGGGTTAAGAGAGAACTATCTCCAATAATTGAGGAATATGCTCAAAGAGGTGAGTTTCCACACCATATCCTTAAAGGATTGGGTGAAATAGGTGCTTTCGGTCCTCAACTGCCTGCTGAATATGGCTGTGGCGGTATGGATTACATAACTTACGGCATTATTATGCAG
>JACMRS010000083.1 GCA_014376345.1 Bacteroidia bacterium
CTTTTTTGGTATCGATGAATCATTGCTTAAAACAGTTACTAATACGGTTGAATCATTTGCAGAAGGAATAGTTAACGTTATAGTTTTATTATTTAAACCATCTGCAGGGAGATCAAAAACAGCTTTAAAATACGCTCTGTCCTTGCGCGTTTTCAGAACTATCTTAAAATCTACAGCCTGCGTTAAATCAGTCTGTGCATTGCAATTAAAAATTACAAGGAAAGCCGAAAGGCAGAATAAAATGTGCTTCATAGTTAAATATATTAAAGCTGTTCTTTCAGCTCAACTAAAAAAGCGCGTACTTTTTTCAACTGCTCCACTACTCCCATTTCTTTTTCGGGAAGTGCACCGCCTTTTTTAATCAGCTCATTAGCCCCCTGAAGTGTGTAACCTTTCTCTTTCACCAAATGCCTGATGACTTTCAATTGCTGAATGTCTTCTTCTGCATAAAGCCGGTCGCCTTTGCCATTTTTACGTGGCTTCAACATATCAAATTCTGTTTCCCAGAATCTGAGCACAGAGGGTTTCAAAGCCAGCATTTCTGCCACTTCACCCATCCTGTAAAATAGTTTTTTGTCTTCTTCCATATTAGTCGAAAGATTGGTTTGGTGATGAAGCTATCTCAAGTAATTTTGAATATTCTTCGTCTGTTAAATCGTCATGGTAAAAGAAAGCGGGATTTAACGGCTCGCCATTTTTATGTACTTCGTAATGCAAATGCGGTCCTGTTGATTTACCTGTACTGCCCACTAATCCGATAAGTTGACCGCGGGTTACTTTCTGACCAACCTTTACTTTAAACTTGCTTAAATGCCCGTATAATGTTTCAAAACTGTAACCGTGTGAAATAATAATATGCTGACCGTAACCCCAAAGTTCACTTTTAACAAGTGTCACCACACCATCAGCAGTAGCGTAGACTTCAGTGCCTCTCGGAGCAGTGAAATCCATTCCGGCATGAAATTTCTGAGTGCGGTAAAATGGATCAATTCTATAACCAAATCCTGATGCAAGCCTTTCAAGCTTTTTATTTGCAACGGGTTGTATAGCCGGAATATGAGCCAGCATGTCTTTTTTATTTTCAGCCAAAGCAAGCAAATCATCAAAAGATTTTTCCTGAACATCAAATTGACGTTCCAGAAGATCCATTCTTTTTTTAACCGCTACCAGCAATTCACCACCTGCAAGTTTCCTCAATTGTTTGTACTGATCTGTGCCACCTGTTCCTGCCTGTCTTAACTTATCACTTATAGGCGCAACTTCATAAATAGAGCGGTACACATCGTTATCTTTATTTTTAAGTTTATCAAGTTCAGAGGCAATTACATCCAACTGCCTGTCCATATTTTCAATCTCTGCCGAAAGATCTGTGTTCTGATTTTTCAAAACTTTTTCTTCAGGTGTGTCAATAAATTTATTGAAGACTATGAAAAAGATTAATGCAAGAATTATTGAAAATGAGAAAACACCCAGCCCCGTAAGGAGTTTGATCCATCCGCTTCGCTTGTAAGTCTCATAACTCAGCGTCTTTGGGTTGAAATAATATTTGATCTTCTTCATTCGTTTAAAAGAGCCAAAAATTGTATTTTTGCGGCTTAAACCTGCCAAAGATATATTATAATTTTTAAAAACAATGAATATTGAGGACAGGCAAATAAATAACCCGATAAAATACATTTATAAAAAGTGACCGACAACAGGCAAAATTCAACTGATAAAACCTCTCTTGAAATAAGACAGGCTTTCCTTGATTTTTTTGAAGAAAAGGAACATAAAATAGTGGCCTCCGCTCCTATCGTTGTTAAAAATGACCCAACATTGATGTTTACCAATGCGGGGATGAATCAGTTTAAAGATATTTTTCTTGGAAATAAAAAAGCAGTTTCTACCCGTGTTGCAGATACTCAGAAATGCCTGCGTGTAAGTGGCAAACACAATGATCTGGAAGAAGTTGGTGTTGACCATTACCACCATACCATGTTTGAAATGCTGGGCAACTGGAGTTTTGGTGATTATTTTAAAAAGGAAGCGATAGCCTGGAGTTGGGAGTTGCTAACTGAAAGACTTGGAATTGATAAAGACAGACTTTATGTAACTGTTTTTGAGGGCGATGCTAAAGAGTCGCTGGCTTTTGATCAGGAATCTTATGATTTCTGGAAACAGCATATTGCAGAAGACAGAATTCTGAAAGGAAATAAAAAAGATAATTTCTGGGAAATGGGTGATACCGGTCCTTGTGGCCCTTGTACTGAAATTCATGTGGATACCAGAAACGACGCTGAGCGTAAACAAACTAATGGCGCAACACTGGTAAACAATGACCATGCCGAAGTAATCGAAATATGGAACAATGTGTTTATGGAGTTTAACAGAAAAGCTGATGGCTCACTGGAAAAACTTCCTGCTCAGCATGTTGATACTGGCATGGGTTTTGAAAGGCTGGTGAGAGTAATTCAGAAGAAAAACAGTAATTATGATACCGATGTTTTTTCCGGAACTATCAGTGCACTTGAAAACATTTCAGGTAAAATTTATGGCGGAACAGATGAGAAAAAGGACATTGCTTTCAGAGTCATTGCCGATCATATAAGAGCTATTTCATTTACGATTGCTGATGGTCAGCTTCCTTCAAATACAGGTGCAGGTTATGTTATCAGACGTATTTTAAGGCCTGCGGTTCGTTACGGATACAGTTTTCTGGATATGCGGGAGCCTTTTCTTACTAAGTTAGTTCCGGTAATTTCTAAGCAGTTTAAATCTGTTTTTCATGAACTGGATGCGCAAAGTGATTTTGTGGCAAAGGTGATTTTCCAAGAGGAGAATTCATTTTATAAAACACTAATTGATGGTTTTCAAAATTTAAGAAATGAAAGATTTGAAATTGTAATCAATGCTGTTAAAAATTATTTAAATGAAAATAATATTAC
>JACMRS010000084.1 GCA_014376345.1 Bacteroidia bacterium
CGTATGTATTTCAGTTCTTTGATTGTAAGTGGTTCTTTGCGAAGGCTTACCCAGTAAGCACTGTCGCGTTTATAAGCTTCCAGTGTTGTTGCACTGAGTTCATTGTTAAAAAAACGCTTAGGGAATTTATAATCAAGCTCATAATCTGTAAAATAAACTATGGTTCGTCCAGAGTATTTTGCTTTGCCTGTTTTAGCTTTATAAAGAAATTCCATGGTGCTTGTCATCCACACACTGTCATTTACTTTTTTATTTTCCTGAGTTAAAATAAACTCATCATATTCTACAAGGTGAAATTTTGGAAAGCTGAGAGTGAGCTTTCGAATCTGCCACGAACTGTCTTCAATCTCAATTTCTCCTGTAAACAGAGCATTTCCAAGCTTTCCTGGTGTTACTTTAATTCTGTAAACTGTTTTGCCATCAATAACATCAATCTCCAGCATTTTAAATTTATAGGCTATCAGTCCGCTATTGCTAACGGGCGACAGAAATGGCGATTCAGATAAAGCAGGTACTGAAATCAGGTTTCTGTAAAAGTTAAAATCGCCCTGAGTTGTGGAAAGATAAAACAAGCCATCAATGTCTCCGCGTTTTGTAACACCATTGCGGATTTCTTTTATTTTTCCGGGATAATCAACATAGCGGGTAATATTTATTTCAGCCAAGTTAAGACTTGTAGAAGGCGGCAACGTATCCGGCTTAGAATTTTTCTTTTTGCTCTTCTTAAATTCTGTTTCTTCAGTAGCTTTAATATAAGCCTCACTTTTATAGCCTCCTGAATAGTTGTTTTTTTCTTTAGAGTTTATAGCATTGCGAATGATTTCTTCAGACCTGTCCTTTCTTCTTGCAGAAATTCCTGCAGATGAAAGAAGGTTTATGTCATCATTCAGAATCATATCCTGCACAACATCACCGTTTTTAACAACTACTGAAATTGTTTGTACAGTATAGCCCGAAAGCGTGTAGACAATCTCGTACTGCCCGTTTACAAGCTTCATCAAATAGTTTCCTGAAATATCTGTTTTGGTTTCTGAAGGTCCTATTCCTTTAACCTGCACCGAAACAAAAGCAAGTGGTTCGCCATAAGTATTGGTAACTTTACCTGTAAGGTTGTGCTGCTGTCCATGCAAGTTGGAAGCAAATGTAAAAAGAACCAATATGATATAATATGCCGAGGCTTTCAAAATAACTTCAACGAATTACTTTCAAATTAGTTACAAACTCAAAAAATTTTCTGTGAACGATACTTATTGTGCTTTAAGATCAGGTTTTAGTTAAACTCGAAGGCGCCAATATCAGGAATTCCGCTTCTGGTTTTATCGTCAAAATCTATTGAAATGCCAATGTTGTCGCCTTTGTCAATGGCTGGCGAACCAACTTTCAAGCGCAGATTGCTTTTAGGCGCATCATTAAACAAAGGATCTTTATTGAAGATGTTGGTGATTCCGGAAACTGTTTTTATTTTTAAAAGACAATGATCAACAATTGCAGGAGTGGCATTTACGTCAATATCAAAGCCAATTGCACTTTCTCCGGGTCCGTAAATAATGCAGTTTACAATTTTGTGTCCTATTGGTAAATAGTTTCTGATTTTAGCACCATTTCCATCCCTTAAAACATTACTGATTATAAAGTGAAGTCCTTTTCCGGTTCCTGATGAAGAGTTATTGAAAGTGCAATTGGCAAAATTATAAATGCCTCCGAGGTAACCGTAAAATGTATTCGATCCGCAATTGCTGATCACCGAATTTTCCATATTAATTGTGGCTGTAAGTCCGAGTACACCTATGGAAGAACAGTTTTTAATCAGACTTTGTTTAATTATAAGTTTGGGGTTGGCATTTTCCGAAAGAGAATCCACCCAGATTCCAATGGTTGCATTTTTAATTTCAGCATGAGTTATTTCGTTGTCAACACTGCCCCGGTAAAAGTGAATACCGCGCCACTGCCCGGGTTTATTGGTATAATCGTAAGGTTCAACATTTTCAAGTCTGTCTCCTTCAAAAATAACAGGACTGGTTTTTGTGCCGGCTATTTTCAAAGTGCCAAGTACATTTAGTGCGCTAATATTGAAACGGCTGCTTCCCGAACCAAAAACAGAATTTGGTGTGCTGTAAACATGTACCCCCGGATCAATTGTTAAAGTGACACCACTGTTTACAAGCAGATAATTGACAATTACATAAGGTTTGTTATCGGCATTAGTCCACGTAGTATTTGTTGTAATAGAATCGTTGTAAAAATAATGGGCATCCCAGCCAAAGGCTCTGAGTTGAACAAACTGTGTGTTTCCATTAGTTACAAATTCTATTGAGTCTTTAACTTCAATAGGATTGTTTTGGTTGTTTGGTTCTAATGAAGCTTCTACAAAAACCCACATGCTGTCTTTAGCCCGAATTTCAACCTCAGTAAATGACGCGCCAGGTCTGCCATCGACATTAATGCGGTAAGGAGAATTGTCACCACCTGCAAGTCTGATTGAAGTGCTTATTTTTTTGTCATAAGGATTTCTAACCATAAACTGTTTATTTATACTGCGTGGATAGACTCCACCCGGTATTCTTGTAAAAACAGTATCGAAATAAATCAGTGTTGAAGTAAAACCAAGTGTTGCATCTCCGGTAAACAGCTTGTCACTTTTACGGCAAGCGGTAGTAATGAGTAATAAAAACAGAATGTAAACTATAATTTTCCGGCTCATGAATTTGCAAAAATACAGCATATTAACGGCATAGCACACTTTTTAGTATGACCAAGTGTAATTATGATTAAAAGCGGACACAGAATAATTGTATTTATTGACCGTAAAAGAATACTAAATTCAAACAGATTTCGTTATATTTGTGTAAAATGAGACTGTTTACTGTCCTGCTGATTTTCTTTTTAATTCCATTAACCTCTTTTTCTCAGAAAGAAGATGAGGAAATGGCTGCCCAGTTTTTTGCAAATAAAGATTACAGCAAAGCTGCCGACCTTTATGAAAAACTGGTAAAGCAGAATCCTGAATCTATTTATTTTTACGAAAATTATCTTCAGAGTCTTATTAGTCTGAAGGATTTTAAGCAAGCTGAAAAAGTTGTTGAGAAACGCATAAAAAAATCGCCATATAATTTTTCATATAAAGTAGACATTGGCTATTTGTATGATTTGCAGGGTGAAGAGGAAAAGAAAAACAAACTTTTTCAGGGTTATATTGATGAGAATCTGTCAGAATACAGTCTGATAGATAATCTTGCAAATGCTTTTCTGAAAAGAAGATTTATTGATGAGGCCATAAAAACCTATCAAAAAGGAAGGAAATCGATTAAGCGTCCATCCGCTTTTGCGCTTGAAACAGCAGATCTTTATTTTTACAAACACGACCTTTCAAATGCGATTAATGAGTTACTTGTTCTGGTAGAAGACAATGATTTTTTTATTTCAAATGCTAAGGACAGAATGATCGTTAACTTTAATTCTAATGAAGATTATAGTATCCTTAATAAAGAACTGATAGCAAGACTTCAGAAAAAACCCGAACAATATGCTTTTAACGACCTTCTGATGTGGTCGTTTATACAACAGAAAGACTGGAATGGCGCAATGGTACAGGCAAAAGCTATTGATAAAAGAATGAAGGAAGAAGGTCGCCGTGTTCTCGATCTTGGTAATATTTGTAAGTCTAATGAAGCATTTGATAAAGCACTTGCCTGTTACAGTTTCGTGATTTCATTGGGTAAAGAAAAGTCTTATTATTATGAAGCACAAAAAGGTATGCTTCAAACAGGAATGGAACAATTAAGACTGCAGGATGGAGTGAGCATGGTGAAAATGCAGGAACTGGAAGCAGCCTATAAAAGATATCTGTCTGATTATAAACTAAACTGGCAAACTGGCAATGAGCAAAAAGAACTTGCAGAACTTCATATTTATTATATGCATCAGGCAGGCAAAGGTATTGAAGAACTTGCTGCATTAGTTAAAATTCCCGGTGTTGAGTCAAGACTTCTTGCAAAGAGTAAACTGATGCTGGCAGATGCTTATCTGATTTCTGGTGATACCTGGGAAGCTGATCTTTTATACAAACAGGTTGAGAAGGATTTTGAAGAAGATCCGCTGGGACAGGAGGCTAAATATTCTTATTCAAGATTGTGTTATTACAGAGGCGAATTCGACTGGGCACAAACACAACTGGATGTGCTGAAAGGCGCCACAACTCAGCTTATTTCTAATAATGCTATCCGGCTTTCTCTTTTAATTCAGGATAATACAGGACTTGACAGTACTGAGGAAGCAATGAAAATTTATGCTCAGGCTGATATGTTTATTTTTCAGAACCGATATGATGAAGCTTTGAATAAACTAGATAGTATTTCAATACTTTTTCCGGGACATACATTAACAGATGAGATTCTTTTTGCAAAGGCGCTGATTATGGAAAAAAGCGGAAAATATACAGAAGCAGAAAACTATTATAACAAAGTAATTAAGGATTACTCTTTTGATATTCTGGCCGACAATGCTTTGCTGAATCTTGCAAAACTTTACGAGTACAAATTAAACGACCTTGAAAAAGCTAAAAGTCTTTATGAAAAACTGATTATTGATTATCCCGGAAGTTTATTTGTTAACGATGCCCGCAGACATTTCAGGCAGCTAAGAGGAGACAATACACCAGAGAAAGAATTGCCCGGTTATTGGGATTAATAAACATAATTGTATTTTTGCAGCGTGAAGTACAGACTTCTTTTATTTTTATTGTTTTCAGGGTCAGTCGCTTATTCACAAAAATATGATGATACAGCGGTTATATGTAAAGGTAATGGCGTTCGTTTTATCAATAATGATGCAGTCGGCAGTCTTCCGTCAGTAGCCTGGGAATGGTTTATTCCGATTGGTGGTAATATCAACAAAACTCAGGGTTCCCCTTCAGATGATGTTGTTTTTTTTGCAGATACCGGTTTTTTTGAAGTAACGGAAGTTGCAACTTTCAGCAATGGTGACACAGCTCACAGATATGTTCTGGTTCAGGTAATCTTTGATAAAGTTCAGAATATCCCTTTAAAAGACACCACACTTTGCTATCCCGGTAAAAGTTTCAGTTATACTTTAGATGCGGGCAATAATGGATTAAGGTTTCGGTATTTATGGAGCACCGGACAGAAAACGCAGACAATTACAATTAAAGATTCCGGAATATACAGTGTAAAAGTTTTTAATAAATGTGATACAGTAACAAAGACTATAAGGATTAAATATCTTGATGCACCGGTGGTGGATTTAGGTGTTACATTTTTTGTTTGTTATGACAACCCGAAACTATTGGATGCAGGAAATGCTGGATCAAAATATAAGTGGTCGACAGGTGATTCTTCACAGACAATTCTTGTCAATAAATCAGGGATTTTTAGTGTCACTGTAACAAACAGTGCAGGTTGCGCAACTACAAGCAGCATTTCACTCAAAGACAGCTGCCCGCCGACCATTTTTCTGCCCAATGTTTTCAGGCCGGATGGCGATGGAATCA
>JACMRS010000085.1 GCA_014376345.1 Bacteroidia bacterium
AAAGGATTTGTCTGTTACTGGTTCGGTAAATATTCAAAATAAGGGTAAAGTGATAATAAGTGCCCAGGATGTAAATCAATCTTTAGTTCAAACCATCACTGGTTTGCAAGCCAATAATAATTTCTTTGTTTATACTTCATTTGAGCCTGACAACGGACCTATAACTAACCCAAAAGAAACTGCCATAAAGACTTCAGAACGACTTCAAAAAGTAAGTTACACTTCTCAGATACCCGCTTTGAATAGTAGGAATTTAGAATACTTAATCTACAAAACAGAGTCATATCTTAAAGATGAGTCTAGCAAAAAATATCCTGTATTATTCTTCTTTCATGGTGATGGAGAGAAAAAAACAGGTACAAATACAATTGATTTACTTAAAGTTAGTCCAGGCTTGACAAAACTTATTCAAGATGGCAGAAATGTTGATTTTTTAGTAGTTTCTGTTCAAATGCCTGTTTCAATAACCTGGATCACTCCAGGTTGGTTAAATGAATTAGTGGAAGAAGTACAATCAACATATAGAATAGATTCAGACAAAATATATGTTTCAGGATATAGCGGTGGAGGTGGAGGTATGTACCACTTAACAGCAACACAACCACATAAAATTGCAGCGTTTGTACCGGTTGCTGGGGTAAATAGTTTTTGGGTTGATAAAACAATGATTTATAATAACTTAAAAGATATTCCAGAATGGGCATTTCATGGCCAAAATGATAATACAGTTACGATTAATAACATGAATGAGCCTATCCGTCAAGTAGGCTTAATCATCCCTGCTGCTGTTATTACCGCAACTAAAACCATTTATTCCGATTCAAGAGGAAATCATGGTTCTATACCATTCTACGCATACAACACTGAAGATTTGTATCCATGGATAATTAGTAAAAGCAAACTTTCCCCTACAAACACTGCACCGATTATCTCTGTTTTGCCTTCTTTAACGGCATCAACAGGAAGTAATATAGTTATAAATGCAAACGCATCTGATGCAAATGGAATTATTGCATATGATTGGATTAAAAAATCAGGTCCTGATCTTACAATGGAAGCTAAAAATGCTGCAAGTTTAGAATTAAAAAACTTATCTGCAGGAACTTATACTTTCCACCTTTTAGTAACAGATGGTTTAAAATCTACTTCTTTTAAAGATATCACTTTAGTAGTTAGTGGAACTGTAGTTGTTGCTAATGTTGCGCCCACTGTTTCTGCTGGTGGAGATAAAAGCATTATCTCACCATTAACAGGTTTGACTATCAATGGTTCTGCAAGTGATGTTGATGGAACAATATCTTCTTATACCTGGACACAAATAGATGGCCCTAACTTAAGTGTCTTAAATGGTTCTCAAACTAAAGATTTACAGGCTTCCGGATTGATCATCGGAAATTACACTTTCAGACTTTCTGTAAAAGACAACGATGGTGCAATTCAAAATGATGAAATGGTTGTGAATGTAAGTTCAACTGTGGTTCCTACATCTGTGACGCCTGCTGGAGATTATGCAATATCTTTTCCTGACGGATTAAACATAAACAAATGGAA
>JACMRS010000006.1 GCA_014376345.1 Bacteroidia bacterium
ACAAGCACATCCGGCCTTAGCATATTGATAAGCTCTAAAGGTGTATCTTCATTGAACATCACAACAATGCCCACACTTTCCAAAGCTGCCATTATATAAGCCCTTGAATTTTCATCCTGAATAGGTCGTGACAATGATTTACCCAGACGTTTTACAGATTCATCGGTATTGATGCCAACAATTAAAAGATCACCTAAATCTGCTGCTTTTGAAAGATAATCAACATGGCCCTTGTGAAGCAAGTCGAAACAACCATTTGTAAACACAGCTTTCTTACCTTCAGCTTTCAGCAAACGAATAATATCCGCAGCTTCATGCCAGGTTTTAATTTTATCAGATATTTTTTGATGGTGCATTGCTTGTGCGCGTCTTGTAGGCCATAATAATAAATGAAACTGTTCCTGCCAGCAAAATCATAATTACATTGCTGAAAAAGAGCACTATTCCAACAGCATCCGATTGCTGATGAGTTAATGCATATATCTCTTCAAGTCCTTTTGATACAGTTGCCATTGTAGCTGTTCCTGCAGGCGCAGGAATTATAACACCAATACTACTGAAAACCAGAGTGCTCAATGCTGCACCAACACCAAGCATTTCTGTAAACACAAAAGCTTTAAGAATAAAAAATGTCATCAAAAAATAGCACACCCAAATTCCAATTGAATAAACAATAAAAAGGATCGGCTGCTGAAGTTTTGTAATGCTGTTTAATCCATTACTGAAGCCTGCAAAAAATTCTTTTAATTTATTGGATTTCGTTTTTACTGGTCTTTTTTTCTTGTAAGCTTTATAAGAAAATATTATTGCCAGAATTATCAGTACCGTAATAAGAATGACATTAAAAGATAGTTTTTGTGATATAGGAATAAGCAGATTTACATTTACAAAATTAAAAAGTAAATCGAATTGCAGAACAAGACTGAGTGCTAAAACAAGTCCAAGCATCAGCACATCAATAATTCTTTCAGTTACAACAGTACCAATAAGAATATTAGCGGGTATATTATCAGACTTAGATAAAAGGGCACATCTTGAAAGTTCGCCTGCTCTTGGAATGCCAAGATTAACCAGATAACCACTCATACAAGAATGGTAAGCATTTGAAAGTTTGGCGTTAAAACCCAAAGGTTTTAATAGAATTCTCCAGCGCATTGCACGGATAAGAACTGCAACTACACCAAGACTGACAGAAAGAAAAACATAAAATTTATTTGATTCTTCAAGCTGAGCCAAAAAATCGTCTGTATTAAAACCTTTAAAAACATAGTAGAGCACAAGTGCACCTACAACTGTAAACACTAAAAATTTTATGACAGATTGCCTGCTCAAATTTTATAGTTTATTAAATGCGTTTGGAAATACCAGCCATGGTTTGTGAGTTTTGGCTTCTTCAAATTCCATTGTTGCAAATGAAATTATAATAAGTTCATCGCCGGGCTGCCCTCTTCTTGCGGCTGCACCGTTCAATCCGATATAACCACTACCTCTGACACCTTTTATGATATAAGTTTCGAAGCGTTCGCCATTATTATTATTAACTATCAGCACCTTTTCGTTTTCAATCATATTGGCTGCTTCCAAAAGCGCTTCATCAATAGTGATGCTGCCGATATAATTTAGTTCGGTGCTGGTTATTTTAACATTATGAATCTTGGATTTTAAGACCTGGATCATCATTTGGCTGCAAAGTTAGGTTGTTCTGTCAATAAACCCCAAAAAAGTAAAAATGACAGAAAAGATATTATTTTATTTCTTCAAAATCAACATATTCGCCATCATCATGTCTTTTGTCATTAGAATGACTAATATCAGCTTTATTCTGATGTTGATTTTTTTGCTGATGATTTTGCATTTGCTGAAAATCCTTTGTGACATGCCTTTTAACAGCATTTATTGTAAACACTATTTTTATCAGCTGCCACACAGCATAAATAAGTAAAAGGTTGAAAAGAAATTTTAGAAGCATTATTTGTGTTTCTTACTGCAAAATTAAAGCATTAAATAGGCATTAACCAACAATTTCCGATAAAATAAGTGATATAAAACGACTGACAACACAATAATATCTAAACATAGAAAGTTTATATTTATAGAATTTACGAATTGATTTTCGTAAATTTGTCTAACTAAAACAAAATGCAAAATATATATTACTCTAACGGCGTCGAAAAGTTCGGACCGGTTACAATAATTGAATTCAGTGAGAAAAGGTATTATAAAGATACCATGATTTGGTATGATGGACTTGATGGCTGGAAGTATATTAGTGAAATTGAAGAACTGAAGCATCTGGTTGGTACAGCAGGATCAGAGCCGCCATTGGTTAGCGATTCAATAGATCAGCCATTAACACCACCCCTTAATTCAGTAAGTAAAGAAAAGGTTACGCAAGCAGAAAAGCCTGAAGCAATTGCTGACCCTAAGAAAAACAAAGCAGGATTGTGGGCAGCAGCATTAATACTCATTGCTATTATTGGCGGTTATTATTTTTTTCTTGGAAATAAAGTAACTCCAAAAGAGGAAAATATTACAGAACAAAATCAAATTATTGCACCTGTTGAAAATACAGACAGCGTAAAACTTAAAGAAGAGGAACGCATTAAAGAAATTGCAAAGGAAGCCGAGAAAAAACCATACAGAGAAAACTGGGGCAAATTTATAAATGCTTCAACAAATGACTATACTCACAGAGATATGGGCGGTATTGAAAACCTTAAAATAATTCTTAAAAACAACACACCTTATCTTGTAGACAAGGCCAAAGTTGAAGTTTCATATATTAAAGCTAACGATGACGTTTTTCAAAAAGAAATCATTGAATTTGACAACATTAAAGGCAATTCCAATAAAGAACTTTTTGCACCAAACAGCGACAGAGGTGTTAAAATAAAAACAAAGGTGCTGATGATGCAAAGCAAGGAAATGGGCACAATAGATTAATTTTTATTGAATTTCAAGTTTCAGTGCAACTGCAGATTCTCCAGTCAATATTATTACCTGATATATTCCTGAAAATAAACTTTCCGCTGAATAGGTTTTGATTTTGGTTTCCTGATTTGTTTTATCAATAATTGTCAGAATTAGCAAAATTTCTATAATCAAAAATGTTTTATTATTTTTTTTTGTGAATTGTATAAATTTAATGATCCAGCATGTAATGGTTTCGTTTTAAAATTATTGAAATTTGCAAAGAATTTTAATAATTAATTGAGTTTCTCAGAACAATCAGAGAATTTGTTTTAAGCTCCAATAATTTTAATTTTTCCATTACACAAATAAATACGTACATTAAACAAATACATCATTAATATGACAATTAAAAAATTACTGTTTTCTATCTTTACAGGAATAATATTGCTTTCATCCAATAAGGTTTCATCCCAAACCGTAGATTCATCATATATTGATGGTATGATTTATGTGAAGGTTAAAAGTTCTGACTCGTTTTCATTTTTACCATATCTCATTTCTGATTCTTCAATAAAAAGTTTGTATTTAACTTATGACATTGACACTATTTACAGGCCTTTCCCGGGATTAGATTCTATTCTTGATAAAACCTGGTGCATTAAGTTTAACAATAAATTTCAAGTCGACGCTTTGATGCTTGCATGTATGGCAACCAACCACATGGAATATGTAGAAAAACCAAGAATTTATCATACTTTTTTTACTCCGAATGATGTCAATGGACAGCAATGGTATTTAAATAAAATTGAAGCTGCTGCTGCCTGGGATATTTCGCAGGGTTCAACAACTGTTACAGTTGCAATTGTAGACAACGCAGTCAATATTAACCACGAAGATCTTGCACCAAATATCTGGACCAATCCTGGAGAAATTCCAGGTAACGGATTTGATGATGATTTGAATGGCTATACTGACGATATTAATGGCTTTGACGTTGCCGACAATGACAACAATCCTAACCCTCCGGGAACTACTACTACTAGCAGTCCTTTTATACATGGAACACACTGCGCGGGTCTTGCATCTGCTTCAACTAACAATGGAAAAGGTATAGCATCAATTGGGTTTAAAGTCAAAATTATACCTGTAAAATGCACACGTAACTCTGAAACAGGCTCTACTCTTACCAATGCTTATGACGGAGTATATTATGCTATTAAAGTTAATGCTGACGTAATCAGCATGTCTTGGGGAGGACCAGGTGAATCATCAATCACTAATCAGAATCTACTGAATTCAGCCCATAACAGAGGGATCATTTTATGTGCTGCGGCAGGAAATGACAACAGTGAAAATCCCAATTTTCCTGCAGCTTACAACAATGTAATCAGTGTAGGTGCTTCAGATCAATCTGATAAAAAATCGTCGTTTTCAAATTTTGGTTCCACTATCGATGTCCTTGCACCCGGCAGCGGAATTTACAGCACGCTTGCAGGTTCAAATACGGCTTATGGAAATCTGAGTGGCACTTCAATGGCGTGTCCTTTAACAGCAGGACTTTGTGCCCTGATATTATCATTTAACCCTTCTCTTTCACCCGATCAGGTTGAAAATTTCTTGAAAACAGGTTGTGATAACGTAAATTCAGCTAATACTCAGTTTGCAGGTAAAATAGGTTCAGGTAGAATTAATGCAAGAAGGTCTCTTCAATTTGCAGCAGGCATAACAGGAATAGAAGAAACTGCTAAAGGCAATATCGGAGTTTATCCTGTGCCTAACAACGGAACATTTACAGTTGAATGGTTTGATGAAAACCTGACATCAATTGATGTTTACAATACAATGGGCGACCTTGTTTATTCAACTCCGGTTTCAGAAAACACTGGTACTGTTCAGATTAAGACAAACCTTGCTCCTGGCATTTACATGCTTACTGCAAAAGGTTTTGCAGGAAATTATAACAGAAAAATAATAGTGTATTAATCAGCTTATTTGCTGAGATACATGCTTTTTTTACTGTAAATTTCTCTGAATTCTGGATCCTTAGTGTCTTTAACAAATAGTATAGCTTCTCCTGTGCTTTTCATTTCCGGTCCTAACTCACGACTTACATTAGGAAATTTGTGGAATGAAAATACCGGTAATTTAATGGCGAAACCTGATAACTTAGGTTTGATATCAAAATCTTTCAGTTTGTTTACACCAAGCATCACTTTCGCAGCAATATTGATATAAGGAACATCATGGGCTTTGCAGATAAAAGGCACCGTACGACTGGCTCTTGGATTTGCCTCAATTACATAAACCTTTTCGTCTTTTATAGCAAACTGAATATTAAGTAAACCTCTTATGTTCATATTAAAAGCAAGTTTCTGACTGTATTCTTCCATCAGTGCTTTTACATTTTCAGATAAACTAAAAGGTGGTAAAACCGCACTGCTATCTCCACTGTGAATACCTGCAGGTTCGATATGTTCCATCATTCCGATTACATGGTAGCTTTCGCCATCACAGATGACATCGCATTCAGCCTCTTCCGCTCTGTCCAGAAAATGATCTATTAGTACGCGGTTACCCGGTAAATCACCAAGCAATGCAATTACTGCAGATTCAACTTCCTCATCATTTATCACAATCTTCATACCCTGTCCACCTAAAACATAACTAGGTCTTACCAGTACAGGATAGCCAACTTCATTCGCAATTTTTACAGCCTCTTCAGCAGTTTCGGCAACACCATATTTCGGATAAGGAATGTCAAGCTCTTTCAAAAGGTCAGAGAATAATCCTCTGTCTTCGCTCATATCCATGTCTTTGTATGAAGTACCTATAATTTTTATTCCATGGGCTTCAAGTTTTTCAGCAAGTTTCAATGCTGTCTGTCCGCCAAGCTGAACTATAACTCCCTCAGGCTTTTCATGCTGGATAATTTCATAAATATGCTCCCAATAAACCGGCTCAAAATAAAGTTTGTCAGCCATGTCGAAATCGGTACTTACAGTTTCAGGATTGCAATTAATCATAATCGCTTCGTAACCTGATTCCTTTGCTGCTAACAATCCGTGTACGCAACTATAATCAAACTCGATACCCTGACCAATCCGGTTAGGACCACTTCCAAGCACAACAACTTTTTTGCGATCTGTGCTGACACTTTCATTTTCACCATCAAACGTAGAATAAAAATAATTTGTCGGGGAAGGAAATTCTCCCGAACAGGTATCCACCATTTTGAAAACTCTTTTGATGCCTGATGCCATCCGTTTTGCAAAAACGTCATCTTCGGTGCAGTTTTTTAACAAATAAGCAATCTGATAATCACTGTAACCTTTCTTTTTTGCAGATGATAATAAATCAACTGAAATGGTATCCAATGAATAACGCTTAATTTCTTTTTCAGTATTTACAAGATCCTGAACCTGTTCAAGGTACCAACGGTCTATGCGTGTTAATTTTTGTATTGAAGTAAGTGGAATTCCAATTTCTACGGCATCTTTTAAATGAAATAACCTATCCCAGCTTGGGTTTTCAAGGCTGCTTGTAATTTCATCAATATTTCTTGTTCCTGTGCCGTCAGCACCCAATCCAAATTTTCTGATTTCTAAACTCTGGCATGCTTTCTGAAGTGCTTCCTGAAAGTTTCTGCCAATTGCCATTACCTCACCCACAGATTTCATCTGCAAGCCAAGTTCCTTTTCTGCACCTTTAAATTTATCAAAATTCCAGCGCGGTATTTTGATAATAACATAATCGATAGCAGGTTCGAAAAAAGCTGAAGTTGTTTTTGTTACAGGATTTTTAAGTTCGTGAAGATTATATCCTAAAGCAAGTTTGGCTGCAATTTTAGCAATCGGATAACCTGTTGCTTTTGAAGCCAGGGCAGAAGATCGTGAAACCCTTGGGTTAATTTCAATAGCAATAATATCTTCATTTTCAGGATTAACAGCAAATTGTACATTACAACCTCCGGCAAATTTTCCAATCGCACGAAGCATTTGAAATGACAAATCACGCATTTTCTGAAAACAAGTATCGCTTAGTGTCATAGCAGGCGCAATAGTAATACTGTCACCCGTATGAATACCCATTGGATCAAAATTTTCGATAGTACAGATAACAGTCATATTGTTATCACTGTCTCTCAGCACTTCAAGTTCAAATTCCTTCCATCCTAAAACAGCTTGTTCTACCAAAACCTCGTGGGTAGGAGAAGCTTCTAAACCACGTCTGAGTGCTTCATCAAAATCCTCTTTTCTTTTAACAAAACCGCCACCGTAACCACCTAAAGTATAACTCGGACGAATTACCAGAGGATATCCTATTTTTTGTGCAATCTCTTTTCCTTCAAGATATGAATTTGCAGTACCTGAAGTTGCCACACCAATACCAAGCTTAATCATTAACTGCCTGAAAGCCTCACGGTTTTCGGTAGTTTCAATGGCTTTGGTATCAACACCAATCATTTTAACACCATATTTTTCCCAAATACCTAATTCTTCTGCCTCTATTGCAAGATTCAAAGCAGTCTGACCACCCATAGTTGGCAACACAGCATCTATTTTTCTTTCAGAAAGAATTTTTTCTATTGACTGAACAGTAAGTGGCAAAAGATAAATATGATCTGCTGTTACTTTATCAGTCATAATTGTGGCAGGGTTGCTGTTGATCAGAGAAACCTCAATGCCCTCTTCCCTTAAAGAGCGGGAAGCCTGGCTACCTGAATAATCAAATTCACAAGCCTGACCAATGATAATTGGACCGGAACCGATGATTAAAACTGATTGAATTGATTTGTCTCTTGGCATAAATGCGGTAAATTAAAATTTGGCAAAATTAAACATTTTAACTTATAGAATGCCATAAGATTTAAAGTGTGTATAAAATTCACAATCTATAGAAAAATTCATGTTTTGATGTGGTTGTAAAAAAGACTTAATTGCATCATTATTGAAATCTGATGAAAAATAAGCTTACAATTTTTATCTTGGTTGGTATGGTACTGGGAATACTTTCCGGTTACCTTTATAGCAAATTTGCAAGTAAAGAAGAAATAGAATGGTTTGCCTCCCATGTTATTCTGTTAAGTGATATTTTCCTTCGACTTATAAAAATGATTATCGGGCCGCTGGTATTGAGTACTCTGGCTGTTGGTATTGCAAAACTAGGAGACATTAAAGCAGTAGGCAGAATCGGCCTGAAAACAATTGGTTGGTTTATCGGAGCTACGATTATTTCATTATCTCTTGGACTTATTCTGATTAATTTCTTCGAACCCGGTGTAGGATTAAAAGGGGTTGCCCTTCCAGGAGCTGATGCTGCTATTGATGTTGTTAAAGACACATTTCCATTAAAAACATTTATTAATCACCTGATTCCAGAAAATATTTTCTCGGCATTAAGTTCTCACAAAGAAATACTTCAGATTGTGGTTTTCTCTATCTTCTTTGGAATTGCTACCGCTGCAATCGGTGAAAAAGGACAACCCGTCATCAAAGCATTGGATTCATTGGCACATATCATGCTTAAAATCACTAATTATGTAATGGGATTTGCTCCTTTTGCAGTATTTGGTGCAATCGCAGCAACAGTAGCAAAAAACGGTCTCGATATTTTGTTTATTTACAGTAAATTTATTGGTGAATTTTATTTTGGATTGTTGCTATTATGGATCATTCTGATTGCGTTGGGAAGTGCTTTTGTTAAAAAAAGAATCTGGACACTTTTGAAATATATCAGAGAACCTTTAATGATTGCTTTCAGTACAGCCAGCAGTGAATCGGCTTACCCGAAACTTCTCAACCAACTCGAAAGATTTGGTTGCCGCGACAGAATAAGCAGCTTTGTACTTCCGCTCGGTTATTCATTTAATTTAGATGGCAGCATGATGTATATGACATTCGGTTCTATTTTTATTGCACAGATGTACGGTATTCATTTAAGTTTTGTTGAGCAAGTTACAATGCTTCTGACATTAATGATAACGAGCAAAGGAATTGCAGGTGTACCAAGAGCTTCGCTTGTGGTAGTAGCTGCTACAATATCTTCTTTCGGCATTCCTGAAGCTGGCATTGCGTTGCTATTGCCTATAGATCAGTTTCTGGATATGGGTCGTTCGGCAACAAATGTGGTTGGCAATGCAATGGCAACAGTTGCAGTTTCTAAAATGGAGGGTGAATTAGATTCCTGATTGCCGTTTACTTTTTTTGTAGTTACTGTATAGAGCACAAAAAAAGTAAAGATGAAACATTTAATAATAATTCTGGCTTCAGTTTTGCCTGCTTTAAGTTTTGGGCAAACAACAAAAACTATTACTTCGAAACCAGACAAGGCAACTGTTTATTTAACAGGTGCAGAACTTACCCATATTGAACAGGTAAGTCTTGCAAACGGAATGAATGAAATTATTCTAGAAGGTGTATCACCAAACGCAGAAGAAGGATCAATATCTGCAATATTTAAAGGTGCCGGTTTTGTAATTGACACAAGAAAATCTTACAGATACCCTGAGCAATTAAAAAATAATTCTGATCTAAAAAAATATGCCCGCGAACTCGCACTTTTAATAGATTCGATTGAGGAAATAAATTTTTTACTAATAGATACCAAAAATAAATTAACAGCTTTAGAAAAAGAAAAATACCTGCTGCTTAATAACAGACTGATGAAAGGTGAATTTGAAAAAGATTCTATTGGTTTATTAAAGGGCTCATTAGATCTTTTAAGATCGCGTTTAAATAACATTGATGAGAACCATCTGGCTTGTGAACGTAAACAAGCTAAACAAATAAAAATACAAACATACTTGTATCAAAGAAAAGACTACCTCACTTTACTTCAGGAAAATGGAGGTGACACTGATCTTTCCTATCAGATACCGGTTTACCAACTTATTATAACAATCAATGCCGATCAGCCATCTACAGGTTCTCTAATAGTAAAATATTATATCGCAGGTGCGGGTTGGATACCACTTTATGATATTCAGGCTTCTTCGGGAAAAGAAAAAATTAATCTGATATACCGCGGACAGGTTTATCAAAACTCCGGAATTAACTGGAAAGATATTGATCTGAAACTATCAACAAGTAATCCTGCTTATGGCAATGAAAAACCAATGCTTAGCGCTTGGCGACTTTATTTTGAAGACCTTAACAGTGCTTCGAGAAAACCGGCATCAGCTACTTTTTCAAATAATGGCATCAATCAATATCAATACAGATTAAAAGAAAAAAAAGCTGATGTAGATGATTTAAATGAAGAAACTGTTGAAGCAGCCCCGATTTTTAGTGTAACTGATAATTTTATGAATACTGAATATGACATCAAAGTTAAATATTCAATTGTGTCTGATAACAAGCCACACAATGTAATTATAAATTCACTTGAAATACCGGTTTCATTGGCATATTCGAGTGTTCCCAAATTAGACAAGGATGCATTTTTAATGGGTAAAATTGCAAATTGGGAAGACTGGAAATTAATTCCGGGAACAGCTAAAATATATTTCGACGATTCATATATTGGTCAGACAATTGTAGATCCTGAAACAACTAAAGACACACTTTATTTAAACCTTGGAAGGGATAAATCTATCATTATTAAACGACTTCCTGTAAAAGAAAAAACAAGAGAACAAACAATTGGCGACAATACAATTGTGACAAAAGTTTTTGAGATTACAGTGCGAAACACCAAAGGTGTAACTCTTCCATTTGAAATAGAAGATCAAATACCAATTACAAGCGAAAGCACAATTAAAATTA
>JACMRS010000086.1 GCA_014376345.1 Bacteroidia bacterium
ATGAAAAAATTTGTAAAATGAAGATTCAAGAGCAAATGAAATAAATATTGGTAAATACATTCCAATGCTTGTCAGTGTTGTGAAAACACCTATCTCTTCCTTTGTTAAATACGAAACGTAAATAGGTAATAACACCAGTGCTGCTCCTTTTGTAAAGATGCTTGTCAGCAAATACCATTTGCCGTTTTTGCTGATTTTCTTTACCCAGCTACCAGAATGTATTTCTTCTTTTTCGCTCAATTAACGTGAATGTTTTCTGCTGAATAAAACTTTTTAAGTGCTTCGCGGTAAGTAGTATAAAATTTTTGACGGTCAGCTGAATTGTATTCCAGATTCTCCATTCTGTCGGCTAAATAAGGGTGAGAAAATGCAGGAATTAATTTCAGAAATGGTAAATTTTTTCTGATTGATTTTTTGAAATAGCGCGCTTTGTATTCTTTGACTATTTTATTTACAAAGCCTTCTTTGTCAACAGGCGCAGAGGTTTGAGGTGAATCGAAAACTTCTTTTATAAAGTCTGCCGCACGTATGTGGTTTTTGCCATCGCTGCTGTCAATTGCATTTTTTATGATGAACTCTCTTTTAGATTCTAAGGCTTGAAATTCAGGAATATTGCCTGAAGAAAAATAAGTGTCAATTGCTTTTTGTGAGTCTTCAAAAGTTTTAAAAACCGGACTGCCATCGGCAATCTTTGATCTCGGAAAATCTGATCTTTCAGGATTAATAAGAAAAGTTTGTTTGCCCAGAAGCCAGGCTTCAAGACAGGTTGTACTTTCAAAACTGATCCATAAATCACTCACATTTATGATGTCTTCTATCCTTTCTTCTTTTACAAAAGAGATTGTATTTGGAAGTTCTTCCAACTCGTGAAATTCTGAAAGTTCTTTATAAAGCTCCATTGGGTGGTACTTTAATATAAATAACTTGTCGGGATTGTTTATAATGATTTTTTTATAAATTAACCTGAGTGGCTCTTTGCTTTCTGCCATTGCAATGCAAGCATCAGGATCGAGGTGCATGTTTACAAACTGACCATCTTTTTTATACATGTCACTTAGAAAAAAATAAAATGGAAACCCACCCAAACCGATTACTTCCGAGTATTTTTCAAGATTGTATTTTTTTAGAAACACCTTTTTATCAAGGAGAGGAAGAAACTTGTAACGGTCGAAACCTGTGCCACCACTGAGTTTTAAGTTGTATTTTTTTTCCGGATCAATGTATTTTCTGATGTAATCTATGTTTTTCTGCGACCATTGCAGATTCAGATTTTCATAAAATATCCTCTCAGTATTGTTTCCCCAAAAAAGAATTTCTACATTTTCTTTCATGTCAACACAATCTCCTTCGGAAATAAATGTCACCACTTTAATGCCTTTGTAATAGCAATATTTTACAATTTCGACAGTGTATTTTGTGCCAATACCATTAGCAAGAATTACCATTTTCGGATTGTGTTTCCTGATTATTTCAGGAAAGTTTCCACGGCAGCAAAAGCGTTTAATATTAAGGCTATACTTCATTTCAAGATAACACAATACCGGCTCAACGATGCCGATGTCGCGTGTGCTTCTGGTTGAAAATTCGAAATTAAGTATGTCTGTTCTCATTTGAAGAGACTTATTTTGTCTCTGATAATATATACCCGCAAAAGTACTAAGTTATTTTTGTATAAAGATATTCAACTAAATTTTGTTCAAAATGACGAAATTCTAAAATTCTCAAAATCAGAAATTGAAAAATCAGAAATCAAAAATTCTTCAAAGGGGATTCTTCAGTCCTCTCGGCTCAGCCAAGACTTCCCCGGATGAGCCGAGGCAAGCTATTTAGTGATAAAGGAATACCTTCAATTAAATTTTGTTCAAAATGACATAATCACATATCTAAGATCCCAAATCCCAAATTATTTGCGTAGGAGATTCTTCACTGCATTTAGTGGTGAAGGAATACCTTCAACTAAATTATGCTCAAAATGACATAATCACATATCTAAGATCCCAAATCCCAAATTATTTGCGTAGGAGATTCTTCACTGCATTTAGTGGCGAAGGAATACCTTCAACTAAATTTTGCTCAAAATGACACTTTCCTTGAATTTAATATATCTCCTGGAAATTGAATTTTGTTAGAATTTTCTGACAATAATTCCAATACTGCTGCTTCTGCCTCTGTCATCAATGCAAGTAATCCTCACCTGGCCGTAAGGTGGTTTAAAAAACACTGGACGGTTTGGTGCTGTTCTGCCTACAAGTTTATTGTTTACATACCAAAGCACCTCCTCTACAGTATTCTCAACCTGTGCATTCAGCATTAACTCTGTGCCTGCATTCTCTTCAATTAAATATTCAGACTTGTCATTAAGTGATATAATCCGTGGAGCATTGGTATTATAAATCCGCGTGCACTGAGGGTTGTGTGGTGGAATTTTTCTGTAAATCATGTGCTCTTTTTCAAAAAAGCTTAACAATTCAGGATCATAATTCGGATATAATTTAGTGATAGTTCCGGTGTAAGGTTCACAGGTTTTACAATAGCTGATTGTGCTGTCGGTACTTACGGTGACCTCTTTGAGATGGTTGCAAATACGACTGATAGTTTTACCGGGAATGTAACTGTCTGTTACAGTTCCGGTGCAATATGTGTTTGGCAGCAATCCCGATCTTGGGCATACATATCTGTAATCTATTCCTTTGGGAGCCGTAAACCAGCTCTTGTCAGAATTATAATCCAGAGTATTGAAAAGTTCAAAAAGCAGAGGGGTAGCAGTTTCAGCTCCGCTTAGGTTTGGAACGCCTTCGCCATCAAAATTACCGATCCAAACACCGATCGTATAATGTTTGTTAAAACCAATAGACCAGGCATCCTTCCTGCCATAACTTGTGCCGGTTTTCCAGGCAATTTTTGGAATTCTGTATGTGTTGTTAAAGGCATTTGGAAGATCAGGTCTTCTTATTTTTTGAAGTATTTCTGTGAGCATAAAACTCGCTTCAGGACTAATTAATTCAATGCTTACTGGTTTTTTTTCATGTGCAATATAAACAGGAGGCTGCCATTTTCCTCTGCTGCCGATTGCCTGATAGAGCCCGCAAAGTTCTTCAAGAGTTGAGCCGCAGCCACCCAGAATTAAGGACAAACCCATTCCTTTTTTGCTGACATGTTTACAGCCACCAGATTTTAGTTTTTGGATAAATGCAGGAACAGAAACATCATTCAGAACTTTAACTGCAGGTATGTTTAGTGAAAACGCCAGGGCCTGATCAACTGTTACTTCACCGTTAAATTTTTCATCATAATTTTCAGGTTCAAAACCTCCAAAATTTGATGGGACATCATTGATTACAGTGTTATTTGTACAAATTCCAAGATCGAAAGCTGTGCCGTAAAGCAAAGGTTTTAGTGTACTGCCCGGAGACCTCACAGCCCGTGTGCCATCAACCTGACCGTGGTTTTCGTAATCATCAAAATCATTACTGCCAACATAACATTCAACCTGTCCGGTGAGGTTATTGATAACCAGAATGCTCGCATTTTTAATATTGAACATCTTGGATTTCTCAACATAATTTTTAACAATAGCTTCTGCTTTTAACTGATTTGAATACACAATACTGCTTGTAATAACTGCGCTGTCAGGAAAGATATTTTTCAATCTCAAAGCCAAATGACGCGCATTTTGCTGAAGTGGTTTGCGGTTTATATTTAAAGGTTCCTGAATGGCATCTTTGATTGCTGTTTTAGAAAAAATATTTTCTTCGCGAAAATATTCGAGCCATCGGTTTCTTTCTTCAGTTATTTTTTGAGTATTGCCACCTATCCTAAGGCTGGTCGGTTTATTTGGAATAATGCATAATGTAGTGGCTTCGGCAAGACTGAGCGCTTTTGGATTTTTGCCGAAATATAGAAGTGACGCGGCTTTAACGCCTTCAATATTTCCACCGTATGGAAGCAGATTAAGATATAGCTGCAAGATTTCATCTTTCGAATATTTTAATTCAAGCTGTGTGGCTGTAAACATTTCAGTCACTTTACTAAGCAGGTTTCTTTTTCTCGGATGCAGCAGTCTGACAACCTGCATGCTGATAGTGGAAGCGCCACTTGTTCTTCTTCCTTTAGTAATATTATTAAAGCCTGCTCTCACAATTGCAATTGGATTAATACCAAAATGCCAGTAAAAATAGCGGTCTTCTTTTTCAAGAATTGCTTTCTTTAAATTGTCATTAATTTCATTGTTTTTAGTGAACATTCTCCACTTGTCATCCTTACTCAGAAAAGCCGAAAGTATCTGCCCATCTTTAGCTTCAACAATAGTAGAATAAGGTACATTTATTTTAAGAGGAAATATAAAGTGAAGAATAAAAAACAGCAGTATCAGCGAAGCAAAAGACCATCCGCTAATTTTCAACAGTTTAATTAATATTTTCTTCAGCTTTTGCACGAAATTCAAAGCTAAGTAAAAAAGATTTGTGGTGCCATAATTAAGATTATTATAGTAGGGGCACACGGTAGTGTGTCCACCACCAAGTATGAAGATTTTTCTATGTAGGGGCACACGGCAGTGTGTCCACCCATGCCATTACCAAAAAATTGAAAAACCCCCATTTACCTTTTCAAAACAAAATGTATAAAGCCGAAAATTCACAAACATCATGACAAAAATCATCCTTTCAACCGCCGTGTTTTTTTCCGTTTGCCTTCTATACGGACAAAATACACAACAAATTGAAACTACACCAGCAACTAAAACAGTACAACCACCAACAATAATTTCTCCAAATGACCAACCTAAACAACCACATATTCAGGTGGTGTTTGCCCTTGATGCAACAGGAAGTATGAGTGGATTAATAGGTGCGGCTAAACAGAAAATATGGTCAATTGCCGGCAGTCTTGCACAAGCACAACCTGCTCCTAAAATTGAACTTGGTATCATTTTTTACAGAGATTTGGGCGATGATTTTATTACTAAAAGAGTAGACCTTTCTTCTGACCTGGATGGAATTTATTCAAAACTGATGGCAATTCAGGCGCAGGGTGGGGGTGATGGTCCTGAAAGTGTAAACCAGGGATTAGCCGAAGCGGTTGTTGATTTTAAATGGGATACCGACAGCAGCACATACAAAACAATTTTCTTAATTGGTGATTTTCCACCGCACATGGATTATGCAAACGATATTAAGTATATGGAAAGCTGCAGAAAAGCAGTTAAAAAAGACATTATTATCAATACTATTCTGATGGGAAGCAACAGTGAAACTGAAAGAATCTGGAGAGAAATTTCTCAGTGCTCAGGTGGTGCTTTTATTCAAATGGGAATGGATGCTAATAACTTTGAAGTGTCTACACCTTATGATAAAGAGATAGGTGAACTTCAGCATAAAATAGATTCAAAAAGAATTTATTATGGCAATTCTGAAGTAAGGAAAAAAAGTGATGACAAGCTAAAAACCAGTGATGCCATTTATATGAATTCCAGTCCTGAAAGCAATGCCAGACGCTCAGAATATATGAACACAAGTTCAGGAAGTTCTTCAAATTTTGCAGGAAACGAATTGTTGAATGATGTAAAGTTAAAGAATGTAAAACTTGATACATTATCAGCCTCTCTTCTTCCTGAAGAACTTAAAAAAATGACAGTTGCCGAACGCAAAATTTATGTTGAAAAAGCGATTGCAGAACGTGAGTCACTTGAAAAACAATTGCTTGCTTTGTCTTTGAAAAGGCAGGAAACTATTGATAAAGAACTTGAATTGAAAAGTAAAGATGAAGTTGCAGGATCATTTAACAGTCAGGTTTATGAAAGCATAAAAGATCAGGCTAAAAAGAAAAATATTAAGATGGGTGCTAAAGCCAAATTGTAATAATAAAATTGCAAAAAAAATGTCCCGGAGCAAAAGCTTCGGGACTTTTTTATTATATGGTTTAATCAGGCAAGTATTACAACTTTATTCCTGAGTACTTCTATCAGTCCGCCATTAATTTTGAATTCTTCTCTGCCCTGAGCTGAGTCTACAACAACATTTCCGTTGCCTAAACTTGCGATAAGCGGCGCGTGGTTTTCAAGAACCTGAAAACGGCCTTGTACGCCTGGAAGACTTACCGCACTTGCAGTTCCTGAGAAAAGAGTGGTATCGGGGGTGATAATTTCTAATTGCATTTTATTTGATTAATTACCTGCTTCTTCAAGAATCTTTTTACCTTTTGCTATAGCATCTTCAATTGTTCCAACAAGGTTGAAAGCTGCTTCAGGATACATATCAACTTCACCATCCATAATCATATTAAATCCTTTGATGGTTTCTTTAATATCAACAAGCACACCTTTTAAACCTGTAAACTGTTCTGCTACGTGGAAAGGCTGTGAAAGGAAACGTTGAACACGTCTTGCGCGGGTTACAATCAGTTTGTCTTCTTCACTCAACTCATCCATACCAAGAATTGCAATAATATCCTGTAATTCTTTGTAACGCTGAAGGATTGATTTTACACGCTGAGCGCAATTGTAATGTTCTGATCCAAGAATATCTTCTGTCAGGATTCTTGACGTTGAGTCAAGAGGGTCAACTGCAGGGTAGATACCTAATTCGGCAATTTTACGACCCAATACTGTGGTAGCATCAAGGTGGGAGAATGTTGTAGCCGGCGCCGGATCCGTTAAATCATCCGCAGGTACATAAACAGCTTGCACTGAAGTGATAGAACCTCTTGTTGTAGAAGTAATACGCTCTTGCATCTGTCCCATTTCTGTTGCCAGTGTTGGCTGGTAACCTACGGCAGATGGCATACGACCAAGAAGTGCCGATACCTCAGAACCTGCCTGAGTGAAACGGAAAATATTGTCAATAAAGAAAAGAATGTCTTTACCTTGTCCTTGACCATCACCATCACGGAAATATTCCGCAACTGTTAATCCTGACAAAGCCACACGTGCACGGGCTCCCGGAGGCTCGTTCATCTGTCCGAAAACCAGAGTTGCCTGTGATTTTTTAAGGTCTTCTTTATTTACTTTAGAAAGATCCCAACCGCCTTTTTCCATGCTGTGGTTGAATTCTTCACCGTAACGGATTACGTTAGATTCGATCATTTCACGAAGAAGGTCATTTCCCTCACGTGTACGTTCGCCTACACCTGCAAATACAGACATACCGTCGTAAGCTTTTGCGATGTTGTTAATCAGCTCCATAATAAGAACTGTTTTACCAACACCCGCACCACCAAATAAACCGATTTTTCCTCCTTTAGCATAAGGCTCAAGAAGGTCAATTACTTTAATACCTGTGTAAAGAGGCTCACTTGCAGTTGAAAGTGTATCATATTTAGGAGATTCTGCGTGGATAGGACGACGGCCTTCAGAAGAATCAAGATCACCGATACCATCAATAGCTTCACCAACTACATTCATCAGTCTGCCTTTAATATCCTCACCAACCGGCATTGTGATTGCAGATCCGGTATTGGTTACTAACATTCCGCGGACTAAACCGTCGGTAGCTTCCATTGAAATAGTACGAACTGTGCTTTCTCCAAGGTGCTGTTGCACTTCAAGAACCACGCGCTGACCGTTGTCTTTGGTAACGACTAGGGCATCATAAATTTTTGGTAGGGTAGAACCTTCCTGGCTGAACGCTACGTCCACAACCGGTCCGATTACCTGTGATATTTTTCCTGCTTTTGACATCTTTAACTTAATTAAATCTTGTTATTTCTGTAATTTGGTGCAAAAATAAGCATTCTTTTCCTGAATTCCGTGTAAGAAATAAACTTTTAAGAGCGAAATTCTTACACTTATTTAAAACTCAATAAACACGCGTAATTGGGAAGTATTTGCATTGTCTCAGACCATTTTAATCAGAATTATGTTGATTTATTTAAATTTCGAAATATTTGAAATCATGCTTAAAACAGATGATAATCAAACAAAAAGGCAGGGCTTTAACAGCCCTGCCTTTTTGTTTAACTAACAAACATTAATATTTAGAATGTATCTATAATAGCCTGAAGTCCAGACTCTGTGGTTTCAATCATTGTGCTGATTGTTTCCTGGTGGTCGGCAGAAATACTGGCAATATTGACAATCTGGTAATAAAACTTAGAATCTTTTTTAGCATAACAGATTACTTTCATTGATCTTCCCTGTACTACTTTATAATAAGCGCTTTTGGTAGAAAATGCCTTTAAAGAAAAGTTTGAAGGGATGTAAGCTGCAGAAGCTTCACCTGTATACCTTACAAAACATTCTGTATTTACATTGGTAAAACCTGCCGGTGTTTTAATTGTGATATCCGTTAAAGGAGTCTCATTCATAAAACGATCCAGGTTGCAATATGTAAATAGTTTAATATTTCCTGTTACAGATGTATTGTTATTGCCTCTTTTAACACCTACAGAATCCCATTTTTCCCATTCGGCTTTATTGTCTCTTCCAGCAGGTTTGGTGTCATAGAAAAACTCATTATTGTTTGCAGCGCGAGGGAATGTAATTACAACACTGGTTTTTAATTTAAGTTTATTGGTACCTAAAGTATCAAAAGCTTCCATTTTAAACATGCCTGATGATAATAGTAGCTCGCCATTGTCAGCTACTGTGGTAACACGACTTCTAAGCATGTCGTCTATGTTTCTGATAGTCACCATTTTAACTATTGCACTGCCTTCATAAGGCGATCCGTTTTCAAGTGTAAATGCGGATGGTGGTATAAATATACTGATACTGTCACTTTCGATTATTCCACCTGTAGATACAGTAATCGGTTTGGTCACCATTTCCGGAGCAGCAGCTTCCATAATTGCTCTGACTGAAGGTGCGGCAGGACTGCTTTCCCACTGAGTCTCTATGTTAGCTGCAGGAGGAGTTTCGATTTTGTCTTTTTTACATGCATATAATGAGATGCAGATGACTGATGCGATAAAAATTGATTTTTTCATAATTGAGTTGTTTTTTCTAATAGAGCACAAGTTGTTTAAATAGTTGCCTCATTTAGTTAAAGATTTTTATTTTTTCATAAAAAATCCCTATAAACATTGAAGTGCAGAGAATTTATTTTTTTATTAAATTCACATATTTTTATTTTTCAAAAAGCATTATGCTCCAAATAGATTCAATTTAAAATGAAATTGAAACCTTTGCATTATGAAGCTATAAAAACAATTTTAATTTGATTGTATTTATCATTTCAAAAAACATATCATTTATACTTTAATATTTGATATAGGATTGAAGCCTTTAAATTGTAGATGAAAAAATGTTATGATCATCTGTATGTTAGAATATCCAACTATTCAACAACAAATGTTTTATTAACTAAATGCTTTCCGTTGTTTAATTTAAGAATGTAAATCCCTGCAACCAATTCCATTAAATCAATCTTTAATTCAGATCCTGGAAGATTTTTATTATAAAAAACCTTACCGGTAATGTCTGTTATTGTCACAGTTGAGAATGTTTCAGAAGCGAATTCAGTTTTAATATTTAAAAAATCTTTTGCGGGAACAGGATAAAGTAAAACCTGATCAGTTGCGTTTTTAATTCGACTCACATTTGTCAACTGATCACATTTATAAATAGACGCAATAACTATTGAATCAATGTCAGCTCCAATGTCTTTCCCGTCAGTCGATGCATTTTTATACGGACTGGATGATGATAACCTGTAATTCCCTCCGGCGAAATCTACAAATTTTACTGCTGCAGTATTTGCAGGAAAAAAGCTGCCGGTTGGATAACCCGTTGCCGAACCTCCTATAATTGCGTTATTTGTTACTGCCCAATTAGGATTGAAATAGGTCGAAAGAGTGGTGTTTGCCGATCCGGTTCCACTTCCAATAAAACCATAGTTGGCGTAGGTAACAAGATTGTTGTTAAATACAAAATTATCTGTTTTAGGAGAGCCGTCAGAAACCATATATGCATTAGTTGTAAATCCGGTATTGTGGTCAAATGTCACATCAATCGGACCACTTAAAACCATGAACATTCTGCCATCACCTCCGGTGCCCAGATTTGTTACATTGAGCACATTGTTCTGAACCAGAATCCTTGAAGTTCTTTGACTGATATTTGGTGCATCATGCCCTGCCATATTTATTCCCTGAGCAACATTCACAAACGTGTTAAATCTGATTGTTACATCTTGTACAACAGACCATGGAGCAGTATTGTTTTGATTTCTTGGAGTAAGTACCATCGCAAATCCTGATTGCGCATTTGGCCAGCAGTTCTCTAAACGGTTACCTTCAATAAGAACCCGCTGTGCGTTTTTTAATTCAAATAAATTTTTAATATCCCATAATTCATTCATCCATTTAAGGGGTTTGAAAATGTGATTACAACGTATTTCAATGTCAGACGCAACCGCATTTGGGATTGAAGGATCTGAACCACCGAAAATTATATTTTCTCCAGCACCCTCAAGGTAATTATTGACTATTTTAATTGGTCCTGTTGTGCTGTAAGCGGCAAGCGCCTGACTGTCTGCGCCATCTTCCTTGCAGTCTGAAATATAACAATCAATAACAGAAATATAAGACCCGTTCATAAGCAATCCTCTGCGACTTCCCTTAACCGGATCGCCGTGAATATAACAACGGTCAAACACCAGATTATTAGGTTGCGTGGAAGCAGTTTTTTCGCCGTTTCCGATATTGATAATATTATAAACATAGTTTCCGGCAACAGGACAAAACTCAATACCAACAAAACGATAATGGTTTGAATTTGCAACTGTATTAATGGCGCCACCATTATTAGCAACAACAGTCAGTTTGGGCATATTTATAGTATCAGAAATGCCAACACGGTTGCAAGGTGCAGGAAGATTTGAATACGCAGATGAAATAATATAGATCCAACCTAATCCCATCGTTTTGTTTGGTAAAGTAAATGGTCCTTTAAACGTTACGCCTGCTTGCAATTCAATAATATCGCCAGCTTTACTTGAATTTAACGCTGTCTGAAAAGCTGCGGAAGTGCTTACCTGAAATTTCTGTCCCCCCACAGGAAGATCAAAAGCAGTCTGAATGAAAATCTGAGGTAAAACAGGTAAGACAGCAGCATTTGAAAAACAGGTTGTCAATAGCAAACTCAGTAATAATATTAAGTGCCTTCCGTTCATAAAAATTTATTTATTACCAAAGGTACTCATAATCAGATATATTGCAATAAATTAAAATTCCGGCAGATTGCAACACCCTCGGAATATTTTAATTAAAAAGGGTCGGGTTCTCTGACAATCATCAGATTGCCATCGCTCAGTTTTTGATAACCATACTCATAACAGAAATAAAGTTTGCCTTTCGGAGTTTCCTGCGTGTGTGTGAAATAATCAAAGTTAAACGAACGGGCGCTTAATCTTAAAGCACTCACATTTGCAATGTCTTCATTTTTTGCAAGAATCACTTCTTCAAGCAACTGCCTGTTCTTTTTTAAAGTAATGTTTACTTTTCTGATAACTTGCCCGGCAATTGCGTACTGTCTGTTGTTATAAGTGTTTCTGCAAATGTCGCCGCAAAACTTTTTGTCTGCACGGCCTGTGATGGTTTTCCCGCATTCTATGCAGGATTTTAATAATAAATTCATAAGTTTAATAATTAAGGTTCTTCAAATATAAGTGAATATTTTTAAAACAAAAAAATCAATCCGTTAAGCCTGATTTTTTTGTTAATTATTTTAAAAAATATTATTGAACACCGCCGCTTTCCATCAGGAAAGATTTAATGAAATCGTCAATATTGCCGTCCATTACTGCCTGAACATTGCTGGTTTCCTGTCCGGTTCTTACATCTTTAACAAGTTTATAAGGATGAAAAACATAGTTGCGAATCTGACTGCCCCATTCAATTTTCATTTTAGTAGCCTCAACTGCATCACGTGCTTCGTTGCGCTTCCTCAGTTCAAGTTCGTAAAGCTGAGATTTCAGCATCTGCATGGCTAGTTCTCTGTTGCCGAGCTGACTCCTGTCTTTCTGACACACTACTACAATACCTGTTGGTCTGTGAGTCAGCTGTACTTTAGTTTCAACCTTGTTAACGTTCTGACCGCCTGGGCCGGACGAGCGGATAAAACTCTCCTGGATCTCGGCCAGGTCGAACGCGACACCGGGCGCGATGGCGATCACAACAGGACCACTAGCGGTTTACCATTTTTAACGATTGCTCACCATGCCGACCCCGCGGGGATCGTCTAGAACACGTGGAGAAAGTCGGTCCTGTGGTAGTATTTTCATGACATATACAACTGTAACGCGTCGTGCCGTTCTGACCGGGGTTGGGATAAGTCTACTTGGTTCAACCGCCCGAGCGGAAGGGACGGCATTATCGATCGGTTCCGGCACAGCTGGGGGGGTATACTTCCCGCTGGGCCGCGCCATCGCCGCCATCCTGAACGCGTCCCGGCCCGAGCTGAATGCGGCGGTCGTCATGACCCAGGGCTCGATCGAAAACATGGATGGCTTGGGCGTAGGAAAATTCGGGATTGTGTTTACCCAGGTGGACACGGCAGTCAACGCTGCAGATGGCGAGGACCATTTCAACAA
>JACMRS010000087.1 GCA_014376345.1 Bacteroidia bacterium
CTTGTTATTGATATGAACAGGCTGTATGCTTACGCTAAAGTTGTAATGGAAAACGGACAGCTTAAGAATTTCGAACCGCTTGAAGGACTTTCTAAGTTTGCATCTATTGAAGAATTGAATAATGTTAAATTTAGCAGACTTGAAAATGAAGTTGAAATAAGGGATAACATGGTAATTATTCCTGAAATGACAGTTAAAAATAATATCCTGGACATGCAGATTAAAGGCAGTCACACCTTTGATAATTGCATGGATTATACTATCAGACTGAAAGTGTCAGATATTCTTGCTTCAAGGTATAACTGGAGAAAAAATAGAAAACAGGATGAAGTAGAGGATCATGGAAAGCAAGGAATGATTATCTACTTAACTGTTAAAGGTACTCCGGGTAATCTGAAATTCGGGATTACAAAAGTGAGTCTCGCACCAAAGCTTAATTTGTTGTCACCTGCAGTTAAAGAATCAGTTAAACAGGAGAAAAACGAACTTAAACAAATGTTGAAAGATGAATTTTCAAGAGATCCGGAAAAAAAGCAGGATAAGCCAAAAGAAGAGGTTGTAGATTGGGATGAGTAAGTGTTGTTTAGGATGTTAAATGCACCTGAGCAAAATTGATTAACTTTGCATTTATAAATTGATGTTATGAGCGGAAACAGAGTAGAAAAATTCGAGAGACAAATGCAAAGGGAACTGGGTGAAATTTTTCAGCAGCGCTCAAGAGATTGGTTTGGAGGTGCATTTATTACTGTTTCCGGTGTTAAAGCATCACCAGATCTTGGCTATCTGAAAATTTATATCAGTCTTTTTAATGTTGCTACCAGAGCAGAAACTCTTGCTAATGTTGAACTTCATAACAAGCAAATTCGTAAGGATCTTTCAGGAAGAATTGGGAAAACCGTCAGAATTATTCCTGAGTTGACATTTTTTGAAGATGATACACTGGATTATGTAAATAAATTTGATGCTATTTTTGATGATCTTAGAAAAGAAAGAGAAAGTCGCGAAAATAATAATGAAAGCTGAACAATACTTCAAATGAATACATCTCTGTTTGTTGCAAGGAGGTATCTTTTCTCTAAAAAATCCAGGAATGCCATTAATATTATTTCAGGTATTTCCATGGTTGCATTTGCGGTTTGTACTGCTGCACTAATCATTATCCTTTCAGCTATGAATGGTTTTGAAAGTCTAATATTTTCTATCTATAACAAATTTGATCCTGATATCAGAATTGCAGCTGTTCAGGGTAAAACTTTCGATCCTACTTTAATAAATACCACAAAAATTAAAAATCTTCAGGGTGTACTTTATGTAATGCCTGTTCTGGAAGATAATGCTGCTATTAATCACGGATCATTTCAAACTGTTTGCACTGTTAAAGGTGTTGACTCAGGATTTATCAGAATGTCCGGACTCAGAGACAGAATTGTTGCCGGAGATGCATTACTTCAATACGATTCTATTCCTTTTATGATTATGGGTGCCGGAATTGATTATCAACTGAACACCAATGTCGAAGGGATTCAATCAAAAATTTCGCTTGTAACACCAAGGAGGGGAGATTTTAATGTAACTGATCTTTCTGCAATTAGTCAGTTGAATATTGTGCCATCGGGTGTTATCAGTATGGACGAGGTAATTAATAATAAATATGTATTGGTGCCTTTATTTTTCGCCAGAGAACTTTTTGAAAGGGAAAAAGAGGTGTCATCATTGGAAATAAGACTTAAGCCCGGAGCTGACCTTGAAAAGACAAAAATCGATATAAAATCAATCTGTAATGATAAGTTTTTAGTTAAAGATAAATTCGAACAGCAGGAATCGCTTTATAAAATGTTTAAATCAGAAAAATGGGCCAGTTTTGCAATTCTTACATTGGTGTTTATTATAGCTGCATTTAACGTAGTTGGCTCTTTAACTATGTTGGTTATTGAAAAAAAGAAAGATATACTGACGTTGAAAAGCATGGGTGCAGAAAACAGTCTGATTAAAAAGATATTTCTGAGTGAAGGCATGCTGATAGCTATGGTTGGTGGTGTTATTGGAATTATATTCGGCGTGGTACTTTGTCTTTTTCAGGAGCATTACGGGTTTTTGAGAATGGAAGGAGCCATAGTTGAAAGCTATCCTGTAAAAGTTTTTTTTACAGATGTTATTCTGGTAGTAATAACCACTGTTTCATTAGGGTTTCTTACTAGTATTTATCCGGCTTACAGATCGGCTAAATAAAATAACTCCATTATTTTACTATTATTTAGGAGAAACTGAAAGTTTGGCATACATTTGGATAGTATACGTTTAAAATCAAATAAAATGAGATCAATATTCACATTAGCATTATTAAGTGTTTGCGCTTTGAGTTCAATTGCAGGTGTAAACGGCGATAATACAGATAAAATTGCTGCAGCTTTTAAGAAAGGAAATGCAGATGAGGTTGCCGCTTTTTTTAATTCAAGCATCGACCTTA
This sequence comes from Bacteroidia bacterium, assembly GCA_014376345.1. GTDB lineage: Bacteria > Bacteroidota > Bacteroidia > NS11-12g > UBA955 > JACMRS01. The sequence continues at coordinate 2,468 of JACMRS010000087.1, forward strand.
CAGTTCCAACCGGTACTGGTGTTTATAGTAAAGAACAGGCTAAAATGATACTCAGCAAGTTTTTTACAACCAACGTGCCTTCTTCTGCCAAAGTAATTCATAAAGGAACCAGCGGTTCTGGCGCTAATTACGCTGTTATTGAGTTAGAAACATCAGGAGGCACTTATAGAGTGAACGTTTTAATGAAACAGGAAGGCGGAACATATATGATTCGTGAGTTAAAAATCGAAAAATAATTTAAATCAGTATTTTTCATTAGAAAAATTGAACTTTGTGCCGGCCATCAATAGTGGCCGGCATTTTTATTATATGGATTTTAATTCAAAACAAGTATCAGATTTTATAGAGAGAGCCATGTCTGAGGATATTGGCGATGGCGATCATTCGGGTTTAGCTTCAATTGATGCAGGAACAAAAGGAACTGCTAAGCTTATTTTTAAAGATGAAGGTATCGCAGCCGGTTTAGAACTCGCAGAAAAAGTACTGAAATATTCTGATCCTGATTGTAAAATTGATTTTTTTATGAAAGATGGCGATAGGGTAAAATATGGTGATATCGGCTTTGAAGTAATTGGTGACGCAAGGGCAATTTTAAAATCTGAAAGGTTATTATTGAACTGTATGCAAAGATTAAGTGGCATTGCAACAATAACAGCTAAAGCGGTAGCTATTATATCGCCATATCAAACTAAAATACTTGATACTCGTAAAACAACCCCGAATATCAGATTTTTAGAAAAATGGGCGGTTACTGTAGGAGGTGGTTTCAACCACAGAACCGGTCTTTATGATATGATCATGCTGAAAGACAACCATAATGATTTTGCTGGTGGTATTACAAACTCAATAAAAAAAACGCATGAATACCTGAAAAAATCCGGAAAAAATTTAAAAATTGAAGTTGAAACAAGAAATATGGAAGAGGTTAAAGAAGTGCTTGCTTCCGGTGGTATCGACCGAATTATGCTTGACAATTTTAAACCTTCGCAAATTACAGAAGCGCTTATTGTAATAAATAAAAAATATGAAACAGAGGCTTCAGGAGGAATTACTTTGGATAATATTAAGGAATATGCAGAAACAGGAGTTGATTTTATTTCACTTGGCATGCTTACTCACTCCGTTAAAAGTTTGGATATCAGCCTTAAAGTTAAAATATAATTGAAAAGCCGTTTATAGTTTAAATTAGCCGTTTGTCAAAAGCATTTGCGCTTAATTATGTTTAATACTATATTGCAGCATTAAATAATTGTTATGAAAAAAATATTTACAGTTTTAGTATTTGTCTTCTCTGCTTCACTTTCTTTCGCACAGATTTCTTTTAAAGATGATACGCTTCATACTGCAACTTATCAGAATGAATTTGAAGTAGTAGGATATACGAAATTTCAAAAAACAGTTGCTACTGATACCGATTTTGTATGGGTACGAACTGTCAATACGCTTCCTTCAGGTTGGTCGAGTGCCGTTTGTGATGTTGAGCTTTGCAGAACATCTACCACAGACAGTGCAGATTTTGTGCTTGGAAGTAATAGAATGGTAGGTGATTTTTCTTTTCATTTTTATCCGTCAAATAATAAAGGCAAAGGTAGCATGACTGTTGTTGTATATTCTAAAGCCAATAGAAAAAACTCAACAACTATTGTTGTTTTTGCTGAAATCTGGGGACTTGGAATTGCATCTGTTCAAAATTCACCTTATGTCTTTTTCCCTAGTCCAGCCAATGAAGTACTGAATGTTAATGGCATTTCTGACAAAGATTTGCAAGTTAGAATCACTGACGTTGTTGGTAATATTGTTAACGAATCTGTTTTAAATAGCAATGATGCAAGTATCAATATCAGTAATTTAAGTGCAGGTACTTATTTTGTAAGGTTCAGCGATGGTGACATCTTAAGAACTCAAAAAATCATTAAACAATAAGAGATTTCTGATTTCTTAATTAGAATTTCTGATTTAAATTTATGATTTAAAATCAGAGATCTAATTTTACTGTGATTAGCGTTTCAGTAAATCTAAATTTGATTTTATTATTAAATATCATTCAAGATTGAAAGTAGCTGTTATTACAACATTTCCAGCTCTTAAATTGTTGGTAGCAAAATAATAATTATTGGAATTATTTAAAGTATAAGGCGCGTAATAATCCGCTTTTTTTGTAGTTACATAAGCAATATCAAGTGCGTATTTTTTTTCGCGTATTCCGAATCCTAAAGTGTAAGTTTTAGCATCTAACCCGGAGATATAAGGTATTTTACTGTTTTCAAACGGACTTGGATAATAAGCAAAACCAGCTCTAAATCGAAAAATATCGGAGATGATTTCAGCACCAACACGTAAGTTGACAGCATTTTTATAAATAGTTTTAATCAACTTGTTATCATCATTAAAATTATCTCCTTGTACGACAGGTGAAAGTTTAGCCTGCTTGTAATTAACAAATTCCACATCTCCGGATAAAAAGCCTATTTTTTTATCTAAAAGTGCAATGCTAAGTGTATTTCTTGAAGGTGTGCTGATTCTGTAACTGTAATTGTTTTGCTGAGATTTGGAAGTTGCAGGACTTACTGCCGGTCCGGAATTATAAGAAGCTCCCGGATCAAAAGTTGCGTCTATCTGGTAACTGTAAATGTCTTTGAGAGTATGTGAAACAGGTGACTGAAAACTATAGCCAATTCTGATACTTTCATTTAATTTTCCAATAATGCCAATCCTTGCGCCCAAGCCGGTACCATTTGTTTTTATGTATTGATTCAGGCTAATCGACTTTATGTCTTTTGAAGAAGCCGGCTTGTTATCTGTTTCCTTA
>JACMRS010000007.1 GCA_014376345.1 Bacteroidia bacterium
AATCAACAAAATAATCCTCAGAATAATCAGAATAATAATAACCAGAATCAACAAAATAATCCTCAAGTAAATCAGAATAATAACAACCAGAATCAACAAAATAATCCTCAGATTAATCAGATTAACAACAACCAGAATCAGCAAAATAATCCTCAGGTTAATCAGAATAACAACAACCAGAATCAACAAAATAATCCTCAGGTTAATCAGAATAATAACAACCAGAATCAGCAAAATAATCCTCAGAATAATAACAACCAGCAAACGCCAAATCCTAATCAACAGGCTTTAAATCAGCAGGCTGAGCAGCGTGACCGTGAAAGGATTGAAAGAGAGAATGCAAAACGTGATAAAATTCAGCAGATACTTGAGCTGGAAGGTGTTGTAGTTACTCAGGGTGTATTAGAAATTGTGCCGGATGGTTATGGTTTCCTTCGTTCTTCTGATTATAATTATATGCCATCACCGGATGATGTTTACCTGGCTCCAAATCAGATTAAATCTTTCGGTTTGAAAACAGGTGATACCATCAGTTGTTCAATCAGACCACCAAAAGAAGGTGAAAAATATTTTGCTTTGGTAAAAGTGGAACGTATAAACGGTAAAACACATGAAGAAATGCGCGACCGTGTTTCCTTCGAACACCTTACACCATTATTCCCGGATCAGAAATTAAACCTTTGTGATAAACCTAATAACTATTCAACCAGAATTATTGATATTATTTCTCCAATTGGTAAAGGTCAGCGTGGACTGATTGTGGCACAGCCTAAAACAGGTAAAACACAATTACTGAAATCAATTGCCAACGCAATTGCAACAAACCATCCTGAAGTTTACATGATTATTCTTCTTATCGACGAAAGGCCGGAAGAAGTAACAGATATGGCAAGAAGCGTGAAAGCGGAAGTTGTAGCAAGTACATTTGATGAACCTGCAGACAAGCACGTAAAACTTGCAAATATTGTTCTTGAAAAAGCAAAAAGACTTACAGAATGTGGTCATGATGTAGTAATTTTACTTGATAGTATTACCAGACTTGCAAGAGCTTATAACACAGTTCAGCCTGCTTCGGGTAAAATTTTGAGTGGTGGTGTTGATGCCAATGCATTGCAAAAGCCAAAACGTTTTTTTGGTGCAGCGCGTAATATTGAAAACGGCGGTTCGCTTACTATCATTGCTACTGCACTTACAGAAACAGGTTCAAGAATGGATGAGGTAATTTTTGAAGAGTTTAAAGGTACAGGTAACATGGAACTTCAGCTCGACAGAAAATTATCCAACAAAAGAATTTTCCCTGCTATTGATATTGTTTCATCAAGCACCAGACGTGAAGATCTTCTTCTTGATAAAGCAACTTTACAGAAACTTTGGGTATTGCGAAACCACCTTGCAGATATGAACAGTGAAGAAGCAATGAACACACTAATGAAATATATGGAAGGTACAAGGGATAATAACGAATTCCTTGTCAGTATGAACGGTTAATCAATAGCGATTGCTTCAAGGAGCTCGTTCCACTTTTCATAATCTCTGATTCCTGCAGCTTCTTCAGGCTGGCCTATTAAGCCAATGCCGTAAGGTTCAAGTGCGATTACTTCTTCAATTACAAAAGATTCTTTTTGAAGAATGATATAAATATAACCTTCATCGGAAAGTTTTTTGTAGTCTGCTTCATTTTTTACAAGCCAGAAAGTAAGCTCACTTAAAAGTTCAGTGTTAACGGCATCTTTTTTATATTCAAGAATTAAGTCAATTTCAAGAGATTTAATCGATGCATCCGGATAATCTGATGGTATCTGAATAGTTTCTAAACGCATCATTTGAGCGATATCGCGTATTTCATCAATAGAAGGATAAGCAAATTCGCCGGTAATATTTGGTCCGTTTATCCAGCCTCTGATTTCAGCTGCTTTCAGGATATTGATACAGGCTTTATTTTCAGGATCGAAACAAAAACCTGCCCACTGTGCCCATATTCCTGCCGCATAGCGACCATCAGTTAAATTTTGAATGCCTGATACTTTAATTTCACTTAAATAATTCACCCGGCAAAAATAACATTTCATTTTAGCATGATGAATTTATTATTGAAATGAATAAAAAAAATATCTTCTTGTTTTTGATTGAAACTTGCATTTATATTTGCGGCAGAGTTTTGGGGTGTTCTGCCGAAAGGCATTACTGAGATTAAACCCACAATACCGGGATCAGGATAATTCTTGCGGCCGGGAAAACGGAAGTCTTAAGCATAGTTTGCTATGCCTGCACCAAAGCTTTTTTATTAATAGATAAGAAATGAAAAAGCCATTATTCTGGATAATTGTATTCCTGTTTTCTGCCATCAGTGCAAATTCTCAAACTATCAAAGGTGTTATCACTGATGAAGACGATGTTAAATTAAAAAATGTTCAGATTAGCCTTTCCGGTATTAATCTTCTCTGGTTTACAGATGCTAATGGCAGATTTGAAATACCAAATTTGCCTGACAGTAATTACAGATTAACTGCGGTACTTAATGGTTTTGATACCTTATACACAGACTTTGATAAAAGGCAGAATAGTAATCTGAGAATCGTAATGATATCTTCGGCATTTCTTCAGGAAGCTGCATCAATTAAGGTTTACCGGGCAAAATACACTACCCCGATTGCTTATCAGAATTTAAGTCGAGAAGCAATTAATAGAAATAACCTTGGTCAGGATCTTCCAATCTTACTGAATGTGACACCTTCGGCAGTAGCTACAAGCGATGCCGGTGCAGGAATAGGTTATACAGGTTTGAGAATCAGAGGAAGTGATGGTACAAGAATAAATGTTACAGTTAATGGAATACCTTTAAATGATGCCGAATCTCAAGGAGTTTATTGGGTAAATATGCCCGATTTCTCCAGTTCACTTGGAAGTGTTCAAATTCAAAGAGGTGTAGGTACTTCAACAAACGGAACAGGTGCTTTTGGCGCAAGTATTAATCTTCAGTCTACCACACCTGATACGGCGGCTTATGGTGAATTCAACAACACATTCGGATCTTTTAATACAATTAAAAATACTCTTAAAATTGGTACAGGAACCATTAATAAATTCTGGAATTTCAATGGACGAATCTCGCGCATTGTGAGTGATGGTTATATTGACAGGGCTTCTTCTTCGTTGCAATCATATTATTTTTCAGGAAGATATTCTAAGAAGAAAACTGTTGTGGAAGCTATTACTTTTGGAGGATCGGAGAAAACTTATCAGTCATGGTATGGTACACCTGAAAGTCGTTTAAATAATGACAGCAATGCAATGATTGAACATGCTGCAAACAATAATTATACCGAAGCGCAAAAAAATAATCTGCTGAATGCCGGCCGCACTTATAACTATTATTTATATTCTAATGAAACAGATAATTACAAGCAGAATCATTACCAGTTGCTAAGTACACATGCATTTTCGAAAAAGTTTTCCGGCAATGCAGCATTGCATTATACACGGGGGCAGGGGTATTACGAGCAATCAAAACAAGGTCAGAATTTTTCGGATTATGGAGTGAGAAATACTATTACTACAAATGATACCATCACACATACTGATCTGATACGCAGGCGTTGGCTCGATAATCATTTTTATGGAGCGATCGGATCTTTAAGTTATTCGGTCAAAAAGCTGAAGGTGATTGCCGGTGGAGGCTGGAATGTTTACAGGGGAAGGCATTTTGGAAAAGTTATCTGGGCAGAGTTTGCAGATAACCTTCCTTATGATTACAGATATTATTTGAGTCATTCATATAAAAGAGATGCCAACGCTTATATAAAAGGGGAGTTTACTGCTTCTAAAAAACTCAATATTTTTGGAGACCTTCAGATTAGGAGTGTTAAATATTCAGGAAATGGCACAGATCAGGACAATGTTATTATTGATTTTGGAAAAACGTATTTGTTTTTTAACCCGAAAGGGGGTGTGTCTTATTCTGTAAATTCTAAAAATATTCTTTATGGGTCATTAAGTATTGCGAACAGAGAACCGGTAAGAGGTGATT
>JACMRS010000088.1 GCA_014376345.1 Bacteroidia bacterium
AGCTTTCATTGGTCAGCATGGTTCATGGAACAGAAAAAATCTATCAGGTTATATGGTTGTTTTTGTTCCTTTTGAAAATGGCAAACCTTCTGGTCCACCTGAAGATTTCCTGTCAGGATTTATTGCTAACAATGAAAAGAGCGAAGTATTCGGAAGACCTGTTGGTGTTACATTTCTGGCAGACGGATCTATGTTGGTTGCTGATGATGCGAGTGATATTATCTGGAGGGTTGCCTGGAATAAATAATGCGTTTTTATTTATTATTATTTACTCTGCTTAACAGTATTGCAGGTTATGCTCAGACTAATGATTCTGATTATTATCTTTTACCGTCAGCAGAAATTAAATCATCTTCACTTGTTTCAAAACTCAGACTTTTAAGTTCAGAAATTACAATCACACAAGATGCAATAAAAAATCAACCCGGTTTTAGCATCTTGCCTGCCCTGAATACTGTTGCCGGTGTGCGAATGGAAGAGCGTTCGCCGGGCAGTTACAGATTGTCTGTCAGAGGAAGTCTTTTGCGTTCTCCTTTTGGGGTTAGGAATGTTAAAATTTATCTCAACAATTTACCTTTTACAGATGCGGGCGGTAATTCATATCTGAATAGTCTTGATCTTAACAATGCACAAAGTCTGAAAGTTTTAAAAGGTCCTTCAGGAAGTTTTTTTGGTGCCAATACTGGTGGTGTTTTATTGATTAATCCAGTTAAGACTTTTAAAGATAGTTTTAAAGCAGAAGCAGTGTTAAGTGTTGGTTCTTATGGACTTTTTAAAGAATCAATCTTAATTCACAGACAATGGAAAAAAGTAATTTTTGACATGAATTATTCTTATCAGAGAGCAAATAATTACAGAGACAACAGTGCGATGAACAGAGATTATCTACAACTTGCTTCAACATGGGTATACAATAAAAAGTCTGCTTTGAAATTTCTGGGATTAATTTCCGATTTGAATTATAAAACACCCGGCGGCCTCAATAAAAAACAATTTGATGAAAAGCCTTCTCAGTCAAGACCTGCCACACTTATATTGCCTTCAGCAAAAGAACAAAAAGCAGCAATTTACAATACAACTTATTTTGGTGGTATTACAAACGAGTATGCAATAAATGAAAATCTGATTCATGTGATTTCTGTTTTCGGGTCTGCAACAGTTTTTAAAAATCCTTTTATTACAAATTATGAAAAGCGTGATGAATATTCATTTGGCACCCGTACTTATTTTGATTTGAAAATACCCGGAAATTTCACTTTCAAAAATAAATTTTCGTTGGGAGCAGAGTGGCAAAGAACTTCATCTCTGATTAATAATTACGATAACATCAGAGGGGATGAGGGCAGTATTCAGGCTTCAGATAAAATCAGGGCCACCCAATCATTTTATTTTGCGCGGTTTCAGACAGATATCAGAAAAAGATTATTAATAGAAGCATCTGCAAGTTATAATCTGTATGCATATTCATATAAGAATATTTTTCCTTCAGCGAATACTCAATTTACAAGAAATAATTTTTCACCAAGTATTTTGCCAAGAGTATCATTAAATTATCTTTTAACTAAAAATATTTCAATGAGAGCTATTGTAAGTTCAGGTTATTCTTCTCCAACAATTGCTGAAATAAGGTCTTCAAATAATATCGTTAATGTTTCATTGCAAGCAGAGAAAGGAATTAATTACGAGGCAGGAATTCGAATGAAAACTACATCCGGAAAATTGTGGATTGATCTGACTGCTTTTTACTTTAATCTTAACCAAGCTATTGTGAGAAGACTTGATAGCAGCGGCAATGAGTATTTCATCAATGCAGGAAAAACAGTGCAACCGGGAATAGAGGTGAATGCAGGAGCAAATATTTTAAGTGCCGGAAAAAGTAAAATAATTAAAACAATAGATTTTAATGCAGGCTTTACTTATTCTAGATTTAAGTTTGGAAATTATATTTCGGGTTTGTCAGATTTTTCCGGAAACAAACTAACAGGTGTGCCTGCTGAAACTGTTACTGAAAATATTAATATTGGTTTTCCGGGAGATGTTTTTCTTTATGTTCAGCATTATTATTGTAGTTCGCTTCCACTGGATGATGCCAATTCAGCTAAAGCAAATTCTTATAATCTGGTTCAGATAAAAATTTCATGGGATATTATTAAAGCAAAATATTCGCCTTCAGTTTTCTTCGGAATAGACAACCTTCTTAACGAAAAATACAGTTTGGGAAATGATTTAAATGCAGTAGGAGGGAGGTATTACAATGCTGCGCCGCCTTTTAATTTTTATGGCGGTGTGAAATTAAGTTTTTGAGTTTTTGAGTTTTTGGTTTTTTGGGTGAGGGATAGAAATGGAAAGCCCGGAGCCCAGGCACAGCCGTAGGAGAGGACTTGGAATGGATAGCCCGGCGCCGTTGTAAATACTCTTCAAATTTATATTACTTAATTAACGGCGACACCCCCAAACTTTTATTAATAGCATAAAAAAAAGCGAACCATACAGCCCGCTTTTTCTTAAGTGTTTCATTATTTATTATCAACCAATAAAATCGATAAGATCCTGATTGAGTCTTTCTTTTTGTGTTACAAATATTCCATGAGGCTCACCTTCATAAATAATTAAAGTAGAATTTTTTATTAGTTTAACTGTCTTTTCTGAAGAAATTTCAATAGGTACTGTTTTATCACTGTCACCATGGATTATCAATGTTGGCACATTAATATTTTCGCAGTCTTTTCTGAAATCAGTTTCTGAAAAAGAACGCATACAATCGATTGTCGCTTTTTGTGTTGATTTCAGACAAAGGCAGTGTGCCCAATCAAGTAAGTCGGCACTTACAGGATGACTGACCATATTAACACCAAAAAACATTTTACCGAAAGTGGCTAAAAATGCAGGTCTGTCTTTTTTGATTTCTTTCTCAATTCCGTCGAACATCTCTTGTGGTATGCCCATTTCATTATCCACTGTTTTCAGCATAAATGGCAGTACCGAGCTGATAAGAACTATTTTGCTAATCTTTGAATCGCCATATTTACTAAGATACCTTGCAACTTCGCCACCACCCATTGAAAATCCTACAAGTGTTACGTCAGTAAGATTTAATCCATTAATAACATCGTTTAGATCAGATGCCAGAGTATCGTAATCGTAACCTGACCATGGTTTGTCGGAACAACCAAAGCCTCTTCTGTCATAAGCAATACAGCGATAATTATGTGGAAGTTCACCTAATTGATATTCCCACATTTTATGGTTAGAAGGCCAGCCATGAATAAATACTACATTTTTGCCTTTGCCAAAATCCTGATAAGCTATTTGTATAGACTCTGTACCTGTAGTTTTAATGTATTGCATGTTTCAGATTTAGTTATGCAAAACTAAAGTTCAAATAAAATCACTTGTTATATAATTAAACCTGAATTTTATACTATTGCCATTAATTGTTTGTCGAATTGATTTAAACAATCATCTTAAATAAATAGTGATGCATTTTAAATATTCCATAAATTCGCCCTTGCAATGAGTAACATACTTGAAATAAGCCACGTCACCAAGCAGTATACCGGTAAAACAGCGTTAAACGATGTTTCACTGAGCATTCCGCGGGGCAGTATTTACGGACTACTCGGTCCGAACGGTGCCGGTAAAACTTCGCTGATCAGAATCATCAACAGAATAACGCAGCCTGATTCGGGTACTGTACTATTTAATGGCAGTCCTTTAGATAGCAGCCATCTTAAGCAAATTGGTTATCTTCCTGAAGAGCGCGGACTTTATAAAAAAATGAAGGTGATGGAGCAAATTGTTTATTTCGCAGAGCTTCGTGGTGTGCCGGTTAAAGTTGCAAAACAATCTACCATGCAATGGCTGGAAAAGTTTGATCTTGTAAGCTGGAGGAATAAAAAAGTTGAAGAACTTTCAAAAGGCATGCAGCAGAAAGTGCAGTTTATTATTTCAATAATTCACCAACCCGAATTTATTATTCTTGATGAACCATTTTCGGGTTTCGACCCTGTGAATGCTGATCTTGTTACAAAGGAAATTCTTGGATTAAGAGACAAAGGCGCGACAATTCTTTATTCTACGCACCGCATGGAAAGTGTAGAGCAACTTTGTGACAGCATCGCGTTGATTAACCAATCTGAAAAAATTCTTGATGGAACAGTTGCTGATGTTAAGGCACAGTTTAAAAATAATTTATTCAGAGTCCGCACTACTTCATTATATGAACCTTCGGATTCAACTATTCAGGTTTACAGAAGAGATGATGATTACAATTGTATTCTCAAATGCAGTGAGGCTGAACCTTCAAATTATATGCTTACAGATCTTATGAAAACTACGCAGGTTCTTCATTTCGAAGAAGTTATTCCGTCAATTCACGATATTTTTATTTCTAAAGTAACTAACACTTCATTGTATGCATAACGTATTTCTTATTCTGAAAAGAGAGTACCTCACAAGGGTTAAGAAAAAGTCATTTATTGTAATGACACTTTTAGGTCCGCTGCTAATCGGATTGTTTTATGCAGCAATTATCTGGATTTCAGTTTCAGATATGGGCAAAGACAAAAGGCAGATTGTTGCAGTATCAGATAAATCAGGAATGTTTACTGATAAGCTTGATTCACTAAGTATGGTTGATTTTCTTTATACAGATGAAAGTTATGATTCATTAAAAGCAGATTTAGAGAAAGGCGATATTGATGGAATTTTATTGATTCCGGAAATGAAAAATGGCAATACTGAAAATGTTCAGTACATTACTAAAAAGAGTGCTTCATTAACAGAAAGATCTGCAATAGATCAAACTATTACTAATAGATTATTTGAAGTAAGACTGAATGAAAGAGGATTGAATAAAAAAATGATTGACAGTTTAAAAACAAATGTTTCTGTTATTAATCCGATTTTAAATAAAGACAAATTAGAAGAAGGTGGTGCTGAGGTAAAATCCGGTGTTGGATTTTTGAGTTCAATTATTATTTACATGTTCATCCTGATTTTTGGTGTTCAGGTAATGCGTGGAGTTACAGAAGAAAAATCAAACAGAATAGTCGAAATTCTGGTTTCGAGTGTGAAGCCGTTTCAATTGATGCTGGGTAAAATATTTGGAATAGCATTAGTCGGACTGACACAATTTATCATCTGGATTTTGCTTTCATCGACTATTATTGCAATTGCCACCAGCTTTATGGGGGGAGAGGCAATGGCTGCACAGCATGTAGCAGATGCAGGTTCGCATACTTCCAATACAATTAATATACTGGGACAGTTTTCTGCGTTGCCGCTCACTAAAATAATTATTGGCTTTTTATTTTATTTTACCGGAGGCTTTTTGCTTTATAGTTCTTTGTTTGCTGCAATAGGAAGTGCTGTTGACAATGATACAGAAACGCAGCAGTTTATGTTGCCTGTAACTATTCCTTTGGTATTTGCTTTAATGATAGCCTCTAATGCGGTATTTAAAGATCCGAATGGTAGCATAGCAGTGTGGAGCTCGATGATTCCATTTACCTCGCCAATTGTAATGATGGTAAGAATTCCGTTTGATGTTTCATGGGGAGAGATTTTATTGTCAATGTTTATACTATCAGTAACATTTGTAATTATAGTGTGGCTGGCATCAAAAATATACCGGATTGGTATTTTGATGTACGGTAAAAAAGCAAATTACAAAGAGCTGCTGAAATGGATGATGAGCAAATCGTGAAGAATTTCTGATTTCTGATTTTTTGATTTTTGATTCGGGATTTTAGATTTGATATAATGTAGGGGCACACGGCAGTGTGTCCACCTTGGTGAAGAATTTCTGATTTCTGATTTTTCGATTTCTGATTGGGGATTTTAGATTTGATATAATGTAGGGGCACACGGCAGTGTGTCCACCCGTAGTCCAATTCGGTCATTCATGCATATC
>JACMRS010000089.1 GCA_014376345.1 Bacteroidia bacterium
ATATTAATCTTGGTAATGATACAACAATCTGTTCCGGTGATTCAATAGTATACGATAAACCTGGTTTCTCAAGTTATTTGTGGAATACAGGCAATACATCTCAGTCTATTAAAGTTAAAACTCCCGGACTTTATTGGTTGAAAGTGAAATATCTTAGCTGTACAATTGCAGACTCTGTGAATATAGCCTATATGTCTGATGCCGGTTTTTCTCTGGGAAAAGATACAAGCCTGTGTGATGAAAGTCCATTAGTTTTAAAAGGTCCAACCTTTGATTCTTATTTATGGAATACAGGTTCAACAACACAACAAATAAATCCTGTTACTACAGGACAATATTGGCTTCGCGGTAAAAACGGTAATTGTGTATTCAGGGATACTATTCTTGTAAACTTTAAACCATTGCCAAAGTTTACTCTTGGAAAAGATCTTGTACTGTGCGATACTGCAGTTAAAACTCTTTCTGCAACTCCTAAACATACCGGTAAAATTCATAAATGGTCTGATGGGTCAACTGCTGAAACCTTAAAAACTTCAGGTAAAGGAACTTATTCTCTTACAATAACTGATAATGGTTGCTCTGTATCTGATACTGTATTGGTTGATGGAGCTTTAAAACCTTCACTTATCCCGTTTAGCGATACATTTATGTGTGATGAAATTCCTATAATGCTTTCATTTTTAGCTGAAAGCAATGTTAATTATAGTTGGAATGATTTAAAAAAGGACAACCCAAGAAAATTTATAATTGCAGGAAATTATTGGTTAAAAGCTTCTAACTCTTGTGGTGATTCTATTGTATATTTTTCTGTAAGAGATACAACTTGTAAGTGCAAAATATATGTGCCGAATGTGTTTTCTCCAAATCTTGATCTTTATAATGACAATTTTTCAATAGTACATGCTTGTGATTTGAGAGATTTTAAAATCAAAATTTATGATCGCTGGGGTGGAATGGTTTATAAATCAGATGACAGTAATTTTTCATGGGATGGCACTTACGCAGGTAAAAAAGTACCGCAAGGTGTTTACATTTATGTGCTTGAATACAGAAAACAATCAGGTGCTTTCTGGATTCTTGAAAAGCCCGCAGGGAATATTCTTATAACTTATTAATAGAAATGCCGGTTTAAGCCGGCATTTTTTATTGGTATGTTTTCAACTTGATGCATTATGTTACCACTTTATATAAGTTTCACTTAAGAACGGTCTAATTTATGTATGATGGAAAGTTTTATGACGTTACTTGTGATTTTTGAAAAATGGAAACTAGCCCGATGCTTATACCAAGAAATAAGTTTAATTTAATACCAAAATTTTAACTCGTGAAAGAAAGAATTGATAACATATATAACAAAATAGCTGAGTTGGCTGATTTGAATTTACAGCGAAAATTGTGGTTAAATGAAGAAAATAATACCGGGTTTATTTCTTCCTATGTTGAATTAATATGTTCTTTGTTCGATGATTTTAATTTTGCCGATTTTATTGATATCACTGCACCAAAAATAGATTTGTCGAATACCTTTTTTTCGGAATTAAATAAGCTAAGAGATTTACTAAATAAGTATCATGAAAAAGAATCAGATTTAGAAATTATCAATGATCCTGAATGGAGAAAAATTGTTGAACAGGCAAATATTGTTTTAAAAATGTGGCATAATTTTGATAATCTTGTTAATGAATTTAAATAACCAATACAATGAAGATTTTAAATATCTAATCATCTATAATGAAGTCTATATTAAAATGAATTATTTTAATATGGATTTAACTTTACTTAAAAATTTAAAGGAAAGAAATCTAAACTGAATACCCTTTTAAATTGGCGATTAAATTTTTTAATCCTGATGTATTTATAACAAAAAAAGCCCGGCTTTAAAACCGGGCTTTTAAATAATATTGTTTTTTTTAATTTACTAATGTCATCTCATCAACAATGTTCGGTGCATTACCAAGTTTGTCAATATTCCATAAAACATAACGGATGTCTACACAAATCGTGCGTTTTAATTTCTGATCAAATACATAATTGCCGCTCATTGCCTCCCAGTTGCCATCAAATGCCAGACCGATGATGTGGCCATTGCCATCTAAAACAGGACTGCCGCTATTGCCACCGGTGATGTCATTGTTTGTTAAAAATGCTACAGGAAGTTTACCGTTTTTTAAAGCATAACGACCATAATCTTTATTTTTATGGAGTTCAAGAAGTTTTTCAGGAACCATAAACTCAGGGTTATTCTGATCATGCTTTGCAACCACACCATCCAGGTCGGTCATAAATGGAAAATCATTATATCCCTGAACCTGACCATAAGTTAATCTGATTGTAGAATTGGCATCCGGATACATATTAACTTTCGGATTCATTTCCATCATACCTTTAACATAAGTTCTGCCAAGAGCAGCGTTTTTCATGTTAAACGAATCAATCAATGGCTTGTATTTTTCATTGTAATTCTCACGGAAAGCTGCAATGTGCTTATAGCCAATATCATCTTTTATTACATCCCAAACCGGATTCTGAAGAAAAGCAATCGTACGATCTTTATTTGAAAATACACTATTGGTATACATGTCATCAGCATATTTTTCAAATGATTCAAGTGGTGTAGCACCTTGATATTTTTCCAGAATAGTTTTTATAAGTGCCGGTTGCTGAGAAACAGGAATAGTAGTGTAATATTTATTTAAAATCTGAGCAAAAATCTTTTTATCGGCCCTCATAATGTCAGGATACATAGGGAGTTCAGATATGCCCGGCATCATTGCTGCTACCATTTTCTGACTTGCAGCCATATCGTTTTTCTTCATATTTTCCTCTAAGCTATAGCCTGCAGCGGCTGCCTGCATAATATAAGGTGCCATAATTCCTTCGCTCAAAAAAGTTCTCTGCAAAGCAATTGGTTTGTATTCTTCATAAGCTTTATTTACATCTGAAATAAGATTTTCGTATTCAGGTTTTCCTTTAGCCCACTTTGTAAAAGCAACTTCCTGACCAGATTTTAATTCGAAAACTTTGAGTTTTTTAAGTTGTAAACTTTCACCGTCAAAAAACTTCCAGTAATTTGCAATACTTGCATAAGTTGATGACATCTTCAAACGAACATCATCACTTTTGTTCATTTCTTCTTTCCATGCTTTCAAACGAATATCTCTTAATGCAACGATAACCGGGTCAACATCATCTGACGCCAGCTTTACACCTTGTGCAAATTCATATCTGTTAGTACGCCCAGGAAATCCCATAATCATTGCAAAGTCACCTTCTTTAACACCCTTCATCGAAACAGATAAAAAGCTTTTTGGAGTATATGCTTTATTAGAAGCTGCAAACTCAGAAGTAGGATTATTTAGTGAATCAGAATAAATACGAAACATGCTGAAATCTCCTGTGTGCCTTGGCCACATCCAGTTGTCTGTTTCACCGCCAAATTTTCCGATACTTTGTGGAGGAGTTCCAACAAGTCTTACATCATAAAATCTTTTGTAAACAAATGCATAATAAGCATTGCCTTTTAAAAACTCAAAGCAACGAACCTGAAGAGTTTTATTTTTATACATCATGCTGTCCATGCCTTTACCAATCGAATCCTGGTATCTGGTATAAATTTTAGCAAGTACTGAAGCTCTGTCTTTTTCGGCAACGCCTTTAAGTTGAGAAGTAATAAATAAAGTAATATCATCCATTCGCTGAACAATTGCAAGACTGATGTCTTTAGCTGAACGCTCTTCGTTCATAGATTTGGCCCAAAAGCCATTGTCAAGAATGTTATCAGAAGTGCTGCTCAGACTGGCAATTGCAGAATATCCGCAATGATGGTTTGTTAATACAAGTCCTTTTGAAGAAATTATTTCTGAAGTACAGCCTCCACCAAACCAGCCTATTGCATCTTTTGTGCAGGCTTGATTGACATCGTAAAGTTGTTTAGGTGTAAGCTTCAGACCTTTGGCTTTCATATCCTTGTAGTTTTTGTCAAGATAAGCCAGAAGCCACATGCCTTCA
>JACMRS010000090.1 GCA_014376345.1 Bacteroidia bacterium
ACGAAAGGCAGGCAGAAATTATTAGATGGCTTGTTAACGAATCTGATTTGTTGCTAAGTGTAAATGAAGTGCAAAGCAGGTTTGCGACATCTTATCAGACAGCAAGAACGGATCTGCTAAAACTTGAATCTTTAAAATATATTGAAAGTAAATTCACAGGTAAAAAAATAGTTTATTTTAAATCCCGCGACTTCAGTGCCAAATTAAGCAACTTGCGTTTTGAATAAAAGATTGGTTTAAAACTTTCTTTTTACCAGCCATATCACTGTCATTCTGTTTCTTTGATGTTCCAATTCTAAACAGGGTACAAGAACATCTCTGGATACTATTGCAAAGTCCTTTATAGGATCCAATCCGCCGTGAAATATAACCTTCCCATTGATAGTATCGGGAAGATAATGTGTCATACGTTCTTTTGTAGCGCCCTCGCAATTGCATTCATTCACTAGACATTGTTCTCCCATTCCTATTCCTTCTATGACTAGCGGTTTTCCTGCATACATTTTTATCCTGCTGACAATGGTATCTGCTCTTCGCTGGCTCATATCCATATTATAAGCTTCAGAACTTCGACAGTCTGAATGAAATTCTACAATAATTAAAAATGAATCTAGTTTTGCAAGCTTAGGAGCAAGTGCTTTTAAAAATTCAATGCCATCACTCCATATTTTAGGTTTATCAAAATCAAAATAAATCGGTGCTTTTATAATCTGTCCGTCTGCGGGATGCTTAAAATCGATGCTGTCGTATTTGCGCACGGAATGACAAGGTTGCGAACTGATCTTTTTATCAATTCTTAAAACAGCCCTCCTGTTTTCCTGATGCTGAGCTTCAGTACAAAGATATTTATTTTTGCTTTCACAATCACAATCGTTAACAAGTTGAGATTCACCCATCCCCTTAGCTGTTATCAAAACAGGTTTTTTAATGTTTCTTTTTATATTAGCAACAATAGAATCAGCAATTTTGGCGGTATACTGCCTGTTGTAATTATTTTCAGCTCTGCAATCAGAATGAACCTCAACAATAAAGCTAAAGGAGTCCAGCGATTGGATTATTTCTGTAAAAATTTCAATTATTTTTTGATTTGATATTTGTTTCGGTTTGCATTCATCATAAATTGGCACAGTCAGAAATTGACCGGGCTGTGGATCTATAAGTGAGATTTCGCTTGATTGGGCAAAGCAAATCTGTGTCTGAAACAAAAATAATAGAGCAATAAATTTCATTAATTACAAACGAAATTAATAAATATATTATTACCCTCATTTAATATTTTAAATTACTCTTAGTTATAAACAATATATTTGAAAACAAAATTAAATGAAGCTCAATGAAAACAGAAATCACTTTTATCTGCGCATGCATTCTGTCAGTTTTATTAAGGATTTTAAATGTGCCGTATGCAAACATTCTAATCCTGATTTCCTTGGCATCTTTAGCACTTATTTATTTTCCCGGGGGAACTTATTTCTTTTCAGGAGAAACAATAAGAGATCAGAATATTCAATTTTCATTAATCACCGGACTTAATTTATCTGTTGTGATAATTGCTGTTTTGTTCTGGATATTAAATTGGCAAGGTGCTAAGTTCATTTCTATGATCGCTGTTCCTTGCCCGGTTATTCTTTTTGGAGTTGCAACGTATCTAAGAATTAAAAAAAAACCGGAACTAAATATTTATTATTGCAGAATGCAAATCCGCACAGGTTTTTATTTTTTACTCACTTTGATCTGCTTTTCTTTTACTGTCCTTAAGCCATCAAAAAAAATTAATTCAATAACATTTGTAGAGCCTGGAGTTTCATTCGAATATGACAGCAGTCTTTTTAATCTGAAAAAAAAGTTCACCGCCTCTCATGTAGAAGAAGAGGCACAATTTTTAACATATAAGCCTAACAATGCTTTTATTTCTATCCAAGGCCAGTATTCGAAAATTATTCCTTCTCAGTCAGCTATAGATAGCCTTTTACAAACCTCTCTGAATGGTGTAAACAAGTTTGAAAATGATTCTGTAAAAATAGTAGGAAAGGCAGCAGAGATCCACTATAAAGATTTTACAGGTTTCGGCTTTACAGCTACTTATAAAAAAAGAAAGCAATATGCATTATCGTTTATGGTAACAAGATTTTTCAACGGAGGATTTTGCACTATTTTTTACAATGCTTCTTCCGCTTCAATGCCTGATTATAATGAGGGTAGAGAGATCCTGATAAATATACTTGATGGAATTAAAACACACAACAGGAAAGAGATCGACGCTTCCGACAGCATATTGAAAAGCATGTATACTATTACTATAGATTCCACAAGAAAGCCGGCTGAAATGGAAAGCAGTTATACGCGTTCTTTTTATGGAAATCTGCATATACAACCTGCGCTGAAAGTAGAAAAGATTTATATTAAAAATGGAGAAACGATAAATATTAGTCAAGGTAAAAGCAGCGTATTTAAAATTTACTGTAATGACGCGTCAAAAGGATTACAGGAAAAAACTGGCACAATAAACGTCATAGATAAATTTGGCAGGAATGCAATGATCCCTTTTTCATTCCAGTACTATAATCATTAACTACCTCACCCAACCCGCCCATAAGCCCAGCTCTCCTTAAATGGAATTTTCCATTTTTTCTGCCAGTCGCCGTAAGTGCTGATGGTGTTGTTGAATATTATTGAATTTTCATTGATGTTGCCAAGTTTAAATTCTGCATCCAGTTCATTTGCTGAAGCGCTTTTCACACTTTCATTATTCAGCCAGGCTAATTGTAATCTGTTAAAGAAATCAATGTGAAGCAGTTGTCCGAGTTCTTTAATTTGTGCTACAGATTTGTCAATACCACAGCCGCTTGCGTCTGTTTGTGTTTCATCAATTGCAATGACAATAAATCTGTTGTACAAAATTTCAAAACCCGCTTTAAGTTGCTTATTATGGGCTGTCCACCCGGGAATAAAATCTGCTAATTTATTGTTGCAGACTGCAACTTCTTCATTGGTTAAATTCCTGTCAGACTGGTAAATCCAAAGTCTTGATTCGGGAGAAAAATTAGTTAAATTCACAATAAACTATTTAAATAATATCATTGGCCTGCGCCACTAATTCTGCAAGATCAAGTACCTGCACATCATTTTCTTTGTTAGCATGTTTCACGCCATCTCTCAGCATGGTCATGCAAAAAGGACAATTTGAAGCTATAACAGAAGCACCTGTTGCAAGTGCTTCTTCACTGCGTTCAACATTAATTTCTTTTTTGCCGGGCTCCGCTTCTTTAAACATCTGTGCGCCACCTGCTCCGCAACAAAGTCCATTACTTCTGCAACGTTTCAACTCCACAAGCTCGGCGTTTAAAGTTTCAAGAACCTTCCTTGGTGCTTCGTAAATGTCATTTGCACGGCCCAGATAACAGCTATCGTGGTAGGTAATTTTTTTTCCTTTAAAAGCACCGCCTTCTGCTTTCAGTTTGCCATCATTGATAAGTTGCTGAAGAAACTGAGTATGGTGCTGAACTTTATAATTTCCTCCAAGAGAAGGGTACTCGTTTTTTAGGGTGTTGAAACAATGAGGGCATGTTGTAACAATATTCTGAATGTTGTAACCATTAAGAACTGCAATAGTGTTCATGGCCTGCATCTGAAACAAAAACTCATTGCCGGCGCGCTTTGCAGGGTCGCCGTTACAGGTTTCTTCTGTACCTAAAATCGCAAATTTTATTTTGCAATGGTGCAGTATTTTAGCGAATGCTTTGGTGATTTTTTGTGCGCGTTCATCAAAGCTGCCTGCACATCCAACATAAAACAATACCTCAGGTGTTTCGCCTGCGGCAGTCATTTCTGCCATTGTTCTTACTTTAAATTCTTCCATGATTGTGGTATTAACCCGGCATTCTTGAAATATATTTTTCCATTTCAGCTATCTGAGATTTTAACTCATCGGCTTTTGGTTTTTTATCTTTTGCCTTTTTGAAATATTCTTTGGCAGTTCTGTATTGTCTGCGCTGAATTTCTATTGAAGCAAGTTGCAGATAAGCTGCAGCCATATTGTCTTTTTCGGGCATTCCAATGCGAATTGCTTCTTTAAGATTGACCCTCGCATCTTTCATGTTTCCTTTTTGCATGGCAATAGTGCCAAGCTGAAAATACGACATTCCCTGAGTATCGCCCATCAAAGTGCTTTTAGAATCCATACTTTTACGGATA
>JACMRS010000091.1 GCA_014376345.1 Bacteroidia bacterium
CGCTCACACTTCGACAAGCTCAGTGACCGCGCACGGGAATTGCCCTTCGACTCAGCTCAGCGGCTGCGTACGGAAAAGCTCATTGATAGAATAACCTATTCCTTGTCTCTAAATCGAATAATCCTCTTTTTAGTATATTGATTTCTAAAACCAATATAAGTTGCAAGAAGAAGCACTACAATGATGAACATCACTGCAAGTTGTGAGGAAAGTTTTTTCTGATAGGGCTGGAAAATTACGATCACATTGATTACCAGCTGTATCATTGCGTAAATGAAAGAAATTCTTATATGTGGGGCTTTAGCAACATGCGCCAGCTTTTTGAAAAGAAAATCTCTGTGTGGTACAAAAATATTTTCTCTCAAAATTAATTTGTAAATTACTGTCAGTCCTGCATCAACACCAAGCACCGAAAACAACAGCAAATAAGAATAATTACCTGTTTTCAGAATCAGGCTGAACATCATATAACAAATTATAAATGCAATACCGATACTGCCGATATCTCCGGCAAAAACAAGTGCTTTCTTCCTGAAATTAAGAAACAAAAACATACACAACCCAATAATACAGGTTACCAGAAAAACAGAATCTGTATAATAAATATGAGCACCTTCCTTATCAAAGGAATTTTCATTGAGCCACCAGAGACTCAGAAAAATTACCAATGAATTCAACCCAAGCATGCCATTGACGCCATCCATAAAATTAAATGCATTCAACACACCAATAGAAAAAATAACTACTGCTATCACCACCGGCAAGGTATCTGCAAAACCGTTTTCAAATGGCAATACAGAGGCCATCAAAATCAGTGAAAAGATCTGGAAAACGAAGCGGATAGCGTGTTTTATGAAAATAATGTCATCAATAAAACTGATGGTCACCATCATTAAAAATCCAACTACAAAAAGCACCGGAAGTGTATTATAAGAGTAACAAACAGTGTAAATCAAAAGTCCCATCGGAAGAAATAATCCGAAACCTGTGATTGTAACCACAGTATGCGAACTTCTGCTAACAGGGTGGTCGTGAATCTTAAGTGCCTTGGCAATTTTCAGATAGGCAATGGTAAAAATAACCATTCCTATCAGACAGATTCCATAATAATTTAATGCATTCAACGTGGCAAATTTATAATATTTCTACTTCAGGAAATTAAAAATTTATTACAATTAAATCTGAGCGTACATCCGCTCAATCCAGTTTTTGTATTTTTCTTCAATTACTTTCCTTTTTTGTTTCAAAGAAACCGTAAGTTCATTTTCCTCTACACTAAAGGGTTTGCGCTTTATTATAAAGTCTTTAATCCTTTCAAATTTCGCAAGTGAACCCGACAGCTTCTTAACATCTTCTTCAAGCCAGGCTTTAATTTTTTCATCAGCCGTTATTGGATCATTTTCTGCGAAAAAAGCATCATTCAGACCAAAAAACTTCTTCAACTCATCTTCTTTCGGAACAATAATGGCTGTTACAAATTCACGCTTGTCGCCAATAATAAACATCTGTTCAATCTTGTGACTTTGCATGTAAATATTTTCGATCGGTGTTGGATAAATATTTTTGCCAAGCGATGTTTTAAGCATATTCTTAAGCCTGTCCGTAATCTTCAGATAACCTTTTTCAAATTTACCAATGTCTCCGGTGTGAAACCAGCCCTCTTTATCGATTACAGCTGCAGTTTCTTCGGGTTGGTTAAAGTAACCCTTCATTATATTCGGACCTTTGCTCAAAATCTCACCTTCGCCACTTTCAAATTCGGGCTCAAAACTGTTGTAAGTCTGCACAGTTAACAGTTTGCCCGTTTCAATATTCTGAATCGCCACCTCTTGTCTGGGCGCTACTCTCCCGCTGGTACCGTGTACCTGCCTGTGAAATTCATTCACCGAAATAAAAGGCGATGTTTCTGTAAGTCCGTAACCCTGCTGCACCCGAATGCCAATATTCCCGAAAAACTCTCCTATATGTTGTGGCAAAGCACCTCCTCCTGAAATCAGTATTTTAAGTCTGCCTCCAAGCTTTGCTTTTATTTTACTGAACACCAGTTTTTCTGCAAGAGCATGTTCTAATTTTAAAAACAGACCCACACTTTTGCCTTCTTCTCTTTTATGCCTTTCGCGCTCCCCGATTTTCAGACTCCAGTCGAAAATTGATGCACTGATTTTACTACCTGAATGTGCATTTTTCTGAACCCTGTCTTCCAGCCTTTCCAGCAGGCGGGGAACACAAGCCATCACTGTCGGATGTGCTTCCTGAAAATTCTGGGATACTTTTTCGATGCTTTCAGCGAAAGCGATTTCAGCACCGATATAAGTGCTCAGAAAATAAGTTGCCAGTCTTTCATACACATGACTCATTGGAAGAAACGACAGAAATCGGTCGTTTTTATTGATAGAAGGGCACAGATCGAGCGCATCGTAGCAGTTACTCATAAAATTATAATGCGACAGCATGACACCTTTGGGAATGCCCGTAGTTCCACTGGTATAAATAAATCCTGCCAGGTCATCATGACCGATAGTAGGCAGAACAGCATCAATTTCCGTTTTTAAAGAAGGCCACAATGAATCACCTTTTTCGAGCATGCTATCGAAAGTAATTTCAGTGTCGGACAAATCTGATGGCGTTTGCATGAGAATCCTTTTGCGGATACCACGGCACTGAGTTTTTATTTTAAGAAACTTTTTATGGAGGAAAGTATTTCCGAGCAGCAGCATTTTACTGTCAGAATCATTGAGGATATAAGCAGTTTCTTCGGCTGTCAGAGTTGGGTAAATAGAGACATTGACAGCACCGATTTTGAGAAGTGCCTGATCGAAGAAAATATATTCAGGGCAATTTTCGAGAATAAGGGCAACTTTATCACCTTTGCGGATGCCTTCACTGTAAAGGAAAGCGCAGATTTTTTCGATTGCTTTAAAAGTATCAGCATAACTGATTCCCGAGTAGACACCGTCTTTTTTCTCGAACAGAAAAAGTTTTTCCGGCGTATGAATTTTATAAGCCGAATGAATCAGGAACTGGTGCAGCGAAGTAAAATCTGGATCCATACTATAATTTTTTGTGCAAGATAAGAATTGAAGTGGAATTGTGGAGGATGGACTGAGGTTTTTTTTGAAGAAGTTTTATTTGTAATTGATTATATCAATCACAAAATTGATCACTTAAATATAAGTTTATTAATAAATGGAATGATAAATAGATGATTTGAATTGTGTAAAGTTAACAGAGATTTTACTCTAAATTTTGCTGTTCAATAATATCATTAATACTATTTTTTATTAACTCCAGTTGTTCTTTTTCAGAAGGATAGATCACAGCATAGTCATCTATTTCTTTATGTATAAATTCCTTACTCTTATAATATGCTTGCGTAGCAAACAAATCGAAAAATGTCTCTGTTTTAAAACCATTTTTTTTAATATCTATTTGAATTTTTGATTCAATTTCTTTTAAATATTTTATGCCGGCTATTGAGTCTTTCCTTGCAAAAGAAGATCGTGCTTTAAACGAATTAAGATACATAAGATGTGTATATGAATTCTGGAAACTATCCGGATTCAGCGAATCTATTAATAAAACCCCTCTATCGTATTCTTTAAGAAGAATCAAAAGTGTAATTTTAAGATCGATAAAGCGCTTATTGTAATCAGGGCAATGTTTTCCATATTGATCTGCAATATTTAAGGCTTTCCTTAAACTATCTGAATTATCAAACTGATTTCGCAATCGACTAGCTTCGAAATACTTTACTTTACAATCATTACTTTCAATTGATTTATTATTTGTGCAAGAAGCCAATGCCAAAGCAAATAATATGATTAATTTTAAATTGCAATATTTTATTAAGCTGACACAAACATTTATAAAAGTTGATGATATAAGCTCAAAATCTACACTTTGAATTTTAAAAAGCTTTTGTTGAGTCATATGATTTTACTTTAAATCGAATATTATATTCCTTCAATAGATGTATTTATGAGAATGGCCATTTATCGTGAATTGACATATAATGAATTATCATTGTTAATGTAAAATACTTCAGGCATATCATTTGCTTTAAATAAATTTTCCTGAATACATTTCAGAAAATGCTTGGATTCCTTATTTAAAAAAATATTCCAAGAAATAACAACACGTGATCTTTTCTTTTTTAAATCAACAGTATTCACATCAAGATTAGTTTGCTTTAAAATCTCTGTGATTGGAATTTGTTTAAATACAGGGGTGTGCGTAACGGGTGGGTACTTATCTAATCTGTTTTCAGTATTCCAGTTAAATTGGCCTCCTTCAGGTATTGCATAACAATTAGTTAGCACAGATACTAATTTATTGTTTTCATCATAATATAAAACCTTAAGCGGCTGTAAAAAAATTTTAAAAGAATCTGCAGTGTTGCTATCAGCAGCATGCATTTCAGAATCTTTATCATCGAGATAAGTAAAATAAGAATCAGATTGAATTAGTTGGTATCCTTTAAAATAAATATTTTTTTCCGCAAACTTTTTTATCTCTTTGTCTGAACGAATTTTCAAAGGTAAATAACCGGCCATTATGAACATTATATTCTGGCAGCTAAGACAATTGATTGAGATTAAAATTATAGTTAATATTTTTTTCATAATATTATTTTGTTCAATGATAGTTAATAATAATGTAAAAATTTAAAATCTTACTCAAATCTTACAGTAAGACTTGTAATTTCCCTGCTGTTTATAGGAAGAACAATTAATGGAATACTTCACTTGAAATCAAGAATATGAATTATTAGATCAGAATGGAGTAAAACTAAATACAGGTGATTTACTATTTCAGAACAATACTTGTTTTAAAATCGAAACAGGCAGTCTTAGTCAATAAATTTAATCTGATATTCAATTATTATTTCGGTAAAGTTATTTTAAAAAGCATTTGTTTAAAATAATCTTTTTTATAAAATCAAAAAAATATAAAATAAAAAAGGAGATTTGCATCAGCAATATGAGCAAATTATTAATTTTAATTTTAACCGCCACTGCATTTTTAACAATTACCTGTAAAAAAGCAAAAGTATATGGATGTACCGATAAACATTCAATATCCTACAATTTCAAGGCAAATGAACAATGCTTTTCCTGTTGCGAATACCAAGGAAGCTGCGTGTTCTATGCAAATT
Source organism: Bacteroidia bacterium (assembly GCA_014376345.1). Lineage (GTDB taxonomy): Bacteria > Bacteroidota > Bacteroidia > NS11-12g > UBA955 > JACMRS01. The sequence goes on from JACMRS010000091.1 coordinate 5,156, forward strand.
TCGCTACTTCTGAAATGCTCAAAAGTAATAATGTCACTAGTTGGTCACTAAAGGTAAATACTTATTTTATTGACAGCAGCAGAAACACCTATTTTACGGTGGCGCCTCAATGTGGTGATGCTGCAGCAATTTCATTTTCTTCTGGACTGGCGTTTGAAAAAAGTAACGATATGGGTTATGAGCTGTTAGATCAGGATGGAAATCTGATTAAGCAGGGCGACTTTCACATGAAAGCTGATACCTGCCTTGCCTACGAAATAGGCGCACTTTAACCAAGTTTTATTTTGATTACCGGATCGCTTTGATGCCCTTAATTTCCCTGCTAATATAATAATACTGTAAATCCTTTTTATACTTATAATTCTAAGAAAATAATGGGTATATAATGTATCTTTGCAGGTCAATTTAAACAACCGCTTTGAAGAGCAAAAATATAGTCATTAAAGGTGCACGAATGCACAACCTCAAAAACCTGGATGTTACCATTGCAGCCAACAGCTTTACTGTGGTTACGGGTGTCTCAGGATCAGGTAAATCATCCCTCGTTTTTGATACGCTTTTCGCTGAAGGACAACGCCGTTACGTGGAAAGTCTAAGTAGCTACGCACGTCAGTTTCTGGGCCGTATGAACAAGCCTGAAGTTGATTTTATTGAAGGACTGGCACCGGCAATTGCTATTGAGCAAAAAGTAAATACGCGCAATCCGCGAAGTACTGTTGCTACCAGCACCGAAATTTACGATTATCTGAAATTACTTTTTGCCCGTGTGGGTCGCACCTTCTCGCCTATCAGCGGCAAAGAAGTGAAAAGAGATTCTGTAACAGATGCCGTTAAAGTAATCGAAACTCTGGAAGATGGCGACACTACGCTAATTCTTTCACGAATAACTGTAAAACAGAAAGAAACTGAAAAAGATACGCTTTCAAAATACCAGCAGCAGGGGTTTTCAAGAATTCTGCTTGATAATACCATCACCAAAATTGAAACACTCCTTGAAAATAAAAAAATCCCTTCTCTGAAAAAAGCCTTTCTGGTAATTGACAGATTAAGTATTGATAAACTGGATGAAGAACTTCTCGGTCGCGCTGCAGATTCAATAGACTCAGCATTCTGGGAAGGTGAAGGCACCTGCTTTATTCAGGTGCAATCAGAAAAAGGAGAAAGTATGCTGGAGTTCTCAAATAAATTTGAACTCGATGGCATGACCTTCGAAATCCCGAGTCAGGATTTCCTGAGTTTTAACAATCCTATTGGCGCCTGCCGCACCTGTGAAGGTTATGGCATGGTAATCGGTATTGATGAAGATCTGGTAGCGCCGGATAAAAGTCTGTCTGTTTACGAAGGTTGTATACAACCCTGGAAAGGCGAAAGCATGGGCGAATGGCGCAATGATTTTGTACGCAAAGCAGCACTGGAAGATTTCCCGATACACCGTGCTTATTATGATCTTTCTGAAAAAGAAAAAGACCTGCTCTGGCAAGGCAGCGATAAAGTAAAAGGCATCAACGCATTTTTTAAATTCGTTGAAACTCAATCCTATAAAATACAATACCGTGTAATGCTGAGCCGTTACCGCGGTCGCACTGTTTGCCCTGATTGCAGAGGCACGCGTCTTCGCAAAGATGCTGGCTACGTAAAACTCACTGCAATAAATCCTTCAAAAGATCTTGCTGAAAAACTTTCACTTCCCGAAGTTTTATTAATGTCTGTAAGCAAAGCAAATGAGTATTTTCATGCTATTAAACTCAATAAAAACGACGAAACAATCGCAAAAAGAATCTTTATTGAAATTCAGAACCGTCTGAAATTTCTGGATGAGGTTGGGCTGGGTTATCTTGGTTTAAACAGACTGAGTAACAGTTTAAGCGGCGGTGAATCTCAGCGTATCAATCTGGCTACCTCGCTTGGGAGTTCATTAACGGGCAGCATGTACATTCTCGATGAGCCCAGTATTGGTTTGCACCCACGCGACACAAAACAACTTGTAGGTGTGCTTAAAACCCTTCAGCAGCTTGGCAATACTGTCGTTGTAGTAGAGCATGAAGAAGAAGTGATGAAATCTGCCGATGACATTATTGATATCGGACCTTATGCAGGCACACATGGCGGCGAGCTGGTTTTTAAAGGTACTTTTAAAGATATTCTTACCGATTCAAACAGTCTGACCGGAAAATATCTGAGTGGCCGCGAAGGCATTCCTGTTCCGGAAAAACGCAGAAAATGGAAGCATAGCATTCAACTTACGGGCGTGCGCGAACACAATCTTAAAAATATCGATGTTACATTTCCCCTTGAAACAATGACGGTAATAACCGGCGTTTCAGGATCGGGAAAAACTACGTTGATTAAGAGTGTATTATTGCCTGCTTTACAAAAACAACTTGGCAGTTACAGCGGCAATAAAACCGGGCAGCACGACAGATTACAGGGCGACCTGCATCTGGTGAGAAGCATTGAAATGATTGATCAGAATCCTATTGGAAAATCATCGCGAAGCAATCCCGTTACTTATGTAAAAGCTTATGATGCTATTCGTGAACTTTTCGCAAATCAGCCTCTTGCCAAAATTAAAAAACTAAAGCCTTCTCATTTTTCTTTTAACGTAGAAGGCGGTCGTTGTGAGCATTGCAAAGGTGAGGGTGAAAATGTGATTGAGATGCAGTTTATGGCAGACATCACACTTCCATGTGAATTTTGTGAAGGAAAACGTTTTAAAGACGACACACTAGAGGTAACTTATAACGATAAAAATATTTCAGAAATATTGCATCTGACAGTGTCGGAAGCCACTGAATTTTTTAGCAACGAAGCTGCAATTGTATCAAAACTCGAGCCTCTTGAAAAAGTAGGATTAGGCTATGTGCAACTCGGTCAGAGCAGCAACACTTTAAGTGGTGGCGAAGCACAGCGGATAAAACTGGCATCTTTTCTTTCGAAAGGAAATGCTAAGGAAAGTCACACCATTTTTATTTTTGATGAACCAACAACGGGACTGCATTTTCACGACATTAACAAGCTGATGGACAGTTTTAATGCACTGATTGACAAGGGTCATACCGTGTTGATTATTGAGCACAATATGGATGTCATTAAATGCGCAGACTGGGTAATTGAATTAGGTCCCGAAGGCGGCACCAACGGCGGTAACCTCGTATTTGCCGGCACTCCGGAAGACATTGTCAAATGCAAAGCAAGCTATACCGGTGCTTTTTTGAAGGAAAAGCTTTAGGTTTTCTATAAACACCGTCATTAGAGCAAAAGGACTGAAAGGACTTGAATGACAATAATTACTAATTCGTAATTCTGTATTTCGTAATTCAGTAATTCGTAATTCGCAATTAAAATTTGGGCGTGTCCCCGATTCGCGAAGGCAGGTACTGTTTAATCTGAATAATTCATCTCGCGATCGGGGTCAGGCTATTCATTGCAAGTCCTCGCCCTGCACATAACCTACCGCAAGCTCCGGGCTTTCCATTGCTATCCTTCACGCATTGCAATATTGTTGATTATACTTTGCTCTAAAGGACTAAAAGGACCAAAAGGACTTGAATGAAAAATATTACC
>JACMRS010000092.1 GCA_014376345.1 Bacteroidia bacterium
GTAAATCGCGGTTACTGGCAGCTACTACTCTTACATTTGTTTTCTGTACTTTGGATGAACCCACTTTAATAAATTCACCATTTTCAAGAATTCTTAAAAGTCTGGCCTGAGTACCAAGTGGCAACTCTCCAACTTCATCCAGAAAAATAGTGCCCCCTTCTACTGTTTCGAAATATCCTTTTCGGGTATCTGTAGCACCTGTAAATGATCCTTTTTCATGACCGAATAACTCTGAATCTATTGTACCTTCAGGAATGGCACCACAGTTTACCGCTATAAAAGGACCGTGTTTTCTGTTGCTTAGAGAGTGAATAATCTTTGAAAATGACTCCTTACCAACACCACTTTCACCGTTTATAAGCACACTTATATCTGTAGGGGCAACCCTTATCGCTGTTTCAAGCGCATGGTTTAATTTCGGAGAAATTCCGATTATTTCAAACCTGTTCTTGACTGTCTGTAAATCCATATAATATTTCTTTTTTCAGAAATGAAATTCTTGCAAATTTAAGCAAAATCAGACAAAAAGTCAGTTTTTTATCCATTAAATATCAGGTAAATGCGTTAAAATCAGTAATTTAGTGCAAGTGATTAAACTAAAACCCTATTTTTTCAGGGTTCATAAATATGAAAATATTAAGCATTTAGCAATTTAACAATTCTCGTGTAACTTTGCGGCTATGTCAAACGGGAAATCTACTGATATCAGCAGTCTTATTAAAGAGAAATACGAACAGGTTGAAAGAGGCCTTACACCGGCCAATAAAGACCTGGTTGAAAACTGGGATAAGCTTGTTGGAATGTATCAGGGTGAGGAGTATGTTTTTAAGGTTAGGGATAAAGAACTTCGCATTAAAACACATACAGAAAGTCTTAGTCACAGCCAGATTCCAAAAGTTTCGATGCCCAAATTAAAATCATGGGGAGACAGATTAAAATGGCAGCTTCAGGAAAATGTTCCCGGTGAATTTCCTTATACAGCAGGAATTTATCCATTCAAAAGAGAAGGTGAAGACCCAACCCGAATGTTTGCCGGAGAAGGCGGACCAGAGCGCACGAACAGAAGATTTCATTATGTGAGTTTTTCAATGCCCGCAAAGCGTCTTTCGACAGCATTTGACAGTGTAACACTTTATGGAAACGACCCACATATCAGACCCGATATTTACGGTAAAATCGGCAATGCCGGTGTCAGTATCTGCTGTCTTGATGATGCCAAAAAATTGTATTCAGGATTTAATTTAACAGATCCTAAAACGTCTGTTTCCATGACTATTAATGGACCAGCCCCAATGTTGCTGGGATTTTTTATGAATGCTGCAATTGATCAGCAATGTGAACTTTACATTAAAAAAGAAGGCCTGGAAAAAGAGGTTAAAGCCAAAATAGACGCCATTTACAAAAATAAAAATCAGAAAGTACCTGTTTATCAGGGGCCGTTACCCGAAGGCAATGATGGATTGGGATTGATGCTTCTGGGAGTTACCGGTGAAGCTGTTCTTTCGAAAGAAAAATATGCCGAAATTAAGGCGTTTACTTTAAGTCAGGTAAGAGGTACAGTTCAGGCAGATATTTTAAAAGAAGATCAGGCACAAAACACTTGTATTTTCAGTACCGAATTTGCGTTAAGACTGATGGGTGATGTTCAGGAATATTTCATTACAAATAAAATCAGAAACTTTTATTCTGTTTCTATTTCAGGTTATCACATTGCCGAAGCAGGCGCCAACCCGATAACTCAGCTTGCATTTACACTTTCTAACGGTTTTACTTATGTTGAATATTATATCAGTCGTGGTATGGATATCAACGAATTCGGACCAAATCTATCGTTCTTTTTCAGCAACGGAATTGATCCGGAATACGCAGTAATCGGAAGAGTTGCAAGAAGAATCTGGGCCAAAGCAATGAAAAATAAATACGGTGCAAATGAAAGAGCTCAGATGCTTAAATATCACATTCAGACAAGCGGCCGCTCTCTGCATGCTCAGGAAATTGATTTCAATGATATTCGCACCACACTTCAGGCTCTTTATGCCATTTATGATAATTGCAACAGCCTGCATACCAATGCTTATGATGAAGCGATAACAACTCCTACTGAAGAATCGGTAAGACGTGCAATGGCTATTCAGCTTATTATTAATCGCGAGCTTGGACTAGCAAAAAATGAGAATCCATTACAAGGATCGTTTATTATAGAAGAACTTACAGACCTTGTTGAAGAAGCTGTGATGCTTGAGTTTGACAAAATCACAGAGCGCGGAGGTGTACTTGGTGCAATGGAAACAATGTATCAGCGCGGCAAGATTCAAGAAGAAAGTCTTTATTATGAAACTTTGAAACACACCGGAGAATTTCCAATAATCGGAGTGAATACTTTTCTAAGCAGCAAAGGTTCTCCGACAGTAGTTCCAAGAGAAGTAATCAGGGCTACTGAGGAAGAAAAACAATTCCAGATTCAGATGGTTGAAAACCTTCGTGAGCGCAACCCTGACGAAGCCGAAGCGCAGTTAAAAGCAATTCAACAAACGGCGGTTAAGAATGGTAATATTTTCGAAGGACTAATGGAAGCAGCGAAGGTTTGTTCGTTAGGACAGATTACAAATGCATTGTTTGAAGTAGGCGGGCAATACCGCAGGAACATGTAACATTGATTTCTGATTTCTGATTTTTGATTTCTGATTTGAGATTTGTGATTTAAGATTTTAGATTTGTGATTTGTGATTTAGGATTTAAGAATTTGTCATTTTGAACAAAATTTAGTTGACGGTATTCCGTCACCACTAAATGCAGTGAAGAATCTCTTTACCAATCATATTAAGATTTGAGATTTGGTCATTTTGAACAAAATTCTGTTGACGGTATTCCGTCACTACAGAATGCAGTGAAGAATCTCCTTACCAATCATATATAGAAATAAGATATTGTTATTTTAAACAAAATTCTGTTAACGGTATTCCGTTAAAACAGAATGCAGTGAAGAATCTAATTCGCAGATAATTTGTGATTTAAGAATTGGTCATTTTGAACAAAATTCTGTTGACGGTATTCCGTCATTACATAATGAAGTCTTGGCTGAGCCGAGATGACTGAAGTATCTCCTTACCGATAAAGTAAAGAATTGTGATTTGTGATTTTCTCATTTTGAAAAAAAATCTGTTAACTGTATTCCGTTCTATTTCCGCCGAAATAATCTTAAAACCAATTATTGGAATAATAATTGCTAAAAAGCTGCTTTCTGATATGAATAAAATAATACCCACCCTTATTATTATGTTATGCTGCTTATCAGCTGGAGCTCAGAATTTTTTTATCGATGGCACCGTAATTGACTATTCTACCAGAAAAGGGGTTTCAGGATCACAAATTACCTTACTTAAAGATTCTTCAAAACTCAGGTCATTTACAACTATAAAAGGAGGTAAATTTTTATTTGACACTTTAAACGCCGGCGAATATCTCGTTAATATCAAAACTTCAGGTTATAATTTTTACAGTATTCCAGTTACCATTTCCAACAGTTCATTTTCACTTGATACAATTTTCATTGAAGACACTATAAATTTAATTGCAGGAGCCACTATTACAATTATCAGATCACCAGTAACAATAAAAGGGGACACAACAGAATTTAATGCCACTTCTTTTAAAGTAAACACGGATGCAACAGCAGAAGATCTTATTACAAAAATGCCCGGTATTACTATGGAGGGCGGCAAAGTAAAGTCTAATGGTGAAGAGATTAAAAAAGTAACTGTTGATGGCAAAGAATTTTTTGGTGATGATGCCAGCATTGCACTTAAAAATCTTCCTGCTGAAATTATTGATAAAATACAAGTGTATGACCGCTCTTCAGATCAGGCTGAATTTACAGGTTTCAAAGATGGAGAAACCACTAAAACAGTTAATATTAAAACTAAAGGTGGCAAAAACAATGGCACGTTTGGCAAGTTTTCAGCAGGTTACGGAACAGACGACAGATACCTTTTGGGAGGTAATGTAAATTTCTTTAAAAATGACAGGCGTATTTCTATTCTGGGTTTAAGTAACAATATCAATCAACAGAATTTTGCAACACAAGATCTTCCCGGAGCAACAACATCTACTAGTGGTGGAGGAAGAGGAAGAAACTCTAGTGGTGCAAGCAGTAGCTTTGGCAATTCTTTTTCGGGCCAGAGTAATGGTATTAACACAAACAATTCAATCGGTCTTAATTACTCTAA
>JACMRS010000093.1 GCA_014376345.1 Bacteroidia bacterium
ATGGGTCCAGCTATTATATCCTTTCTCATGTTTGTCTGTTTGAAATTCCTTTACAAGAGAAGAAAATTTTTTGCGATCTAACTTTGATATAATTTGAGAAAACAGATTTACATTTGTCATAAAGAAGTGGGTTTTGTTTTTGTTTCACCTCAAAGGTAATCTTTGAGTTAAAAACTACCCCTTCTTTTTTTTTATTTAGGACGCTATTGATTTAGCAACTATCATTTTAGTTTTATTTGCGATTAGTGTTTTTGGTCAACGAAATACTGAAAAGCATTTTGGTATTGGCGTAATCCCTTCGTTACAAGGAAGGATTTTAATATTAAAAGCGCAGCCTGAAAATGCAGGCATTTCAAAAAGTCATCTTAAAGATTCCTTAAATAAAAGTGATAAGCTAAAGCCATCTGTTGGATTTCATCTTTGGTATTCAGTTTCACGAAACAAAAACTGGACAATGCAAGGCGGACTTCAATATATGGATATGGGATTTGACAGAGTGAAGTCTGATCTTAAATTTCTTGATGAAATTCATCCGGAAATTGGCAGAGTAAATGACCTGGCACAAGGAACTCAGAAAGATGTGATATTCAGAACGCGCTATCAGTATGTTAATGTTCAATATCTTCTTATCAAAAATATAAAAATCAAAACAAAGAATACAGACCTCGAAGGCTTAAAATTCTCATTTACTTTCGGTGCAAGCGCCAGCGTACTTTTAGAACATGAAGTACATGCAAAACTTGTGGGATTTACAGCTTACGGGCAGAAAGATTTTCATATTAAAAAAACAGGTTACGACGCAGCGCCTTTTAACTTCAATGCAATTGTTGGTGCCCGATTCGACTATCCATTATACCCAAAAACAAACCTATATGTGCACCCCAATCTCGTACTACCATTTCTGAATGCAGGTTATGCAAATGAAAGGCACCACTTATATGGAATTGGTTTAGAAGTCGGACTTTCATTCAGCTTACAAAAAAATAGAAAAGAATGAGCAGAATAATAATATTTCTAATTTCATTTGCGATTTCTATTAACGCGTATTCTCAAGCTAAGCCTTGTGTTTACAGATCTTTGGAAGCCAATATTTCTGTAGTTTTTCCTGACACCTTTAAAATTGAAATTTACGATGACAGCGTCAATGGAAAAATTGTAACTGTTCGTTGTGAAGTTTATGATGATGCCTGGCAAAGTGGGATAACTTATCAATTTAGTTATGCTATTTTTTATGAGAACCTTTCGAAGCAAGATCCAAAAACACTTTTGAATTCAGCACTTCATGATCTGGCTGCAAATATGCGTGCAGAAATATGGGACAAAGGATTTTTTAATTATGAAAATAAACCTGGACTGGCTTCAAGTTTACTTTCTGAATCAAACCAGTTAATAGCACAGGTGCAGTTAGTTCAAAGCGGACAGATACAATATACAATGCTGATTGTTTATCCCAAAGAAGATGAGTTAACAACTGATGCTTTTAATGGAATTAATTTTTTCAATTCATTTAAACTTACTAAATGAAAATAGTACTTCAGAGAGTAAGTGAAGCCTCTGTTATTGCTGATGGAGAATTGACCGGTGAAATACAAAGAGGTCTTTTAATTTTACTTGGAATTGAAGAAACAGATACAGAAGAAACCATAGAAAAACTTTGTAAAAAAATTGCTGCTTTGAGAATTTTCAATGATGGGAACGACAAAATGAATTTAAGCTGCAAAGATGTAGACGGGGATTATCTTGTTATCAGTCAGTTTACACTATTGGCAGACACATCAAGCGGCAACAGACCATCTTACACAAAGGCAGCACGACCAGAAACAGCGAAGCCGCTTTATGAAAAATTCTTATTGAAACTTGCAGAAACAACCGGTAAAAATATCCAAAGCGGCATTTTCGGAGCAGACATGAAAGTGAAGTTGATTAATGACGGACCTGTAACGATATTGATTTAATTAATTTGGTTATTGCTCTGCAGGAGCACAAGTCCTTAGAGGGGGATGTAATCCCTCGAAAGGCAGACCCGATAATCTTCAAGCTCTGTAAGAGCGGCAGCTAAAATGGCGGCAATAAATAACCTCACAAAATATAATAATGGGGATTACTGCAAGATATTGCAAATGATGTTAAAATTACATTGGGACAAACATAATTTGATGATCCAACAATTCGTAATTCGTAATTCTGTAATTTGTAATTAATTATATGTCGTGGGATTGCATCCCCAGTTGAGATGTTAAACCCCAAAAGGGTGTAGATAATGCCAATGTTGTTAAAATGGCATTGAACAAAAAATATTTGATGCTCCAACAATTCGTAATTCGTAATTCCGTAATTCATAATTAATTTTCGTAATTCGTAATCCCGTAATTCGCAATTAATTTCTGTAATTCGTAATTGATTTTCGTAATTCTTTCTTTCTATATCATATAATCCCTTTTTATAACCTTTTTGTTACTTCCCTTTAATTGCTGTATTTTTGTTGACCTTTTTAATTTTCACATGAAACAAGAAGAAACAGCAGCTGCAGTGGCAGAAAACAAACAAGGACAACATGAAACAGTTGAGTGTCTGATTATCGGATCAGGACCTGCAGGATATACAGCTGCTATTTATGCAGCGCGGGCAGATATGAAGCCTGTCTTATATGAAGGAATTCAACCTGGCGGTCAGCTAACTATAACTACCGATGTAGAGAATTACCCCGGCTATCCCGACGGTATTATGGGACCTGTTATGATGGATCATTTTAAGAATCAGGCAGTAAGACTTGGTTCGGATGTCCGTTATGGAATGGTATCAAAAGCAGATTTATCAAAAAGGCCTTTTATAATTACAGTAGATGAAACAAAAACCATTTCTGCAGAAACCGTAATTATTGCTACGGGAGCGAGTGCAAAATGGCTTGGTATTCCATCAGAGCAAAGACTTAATGGAAGTGGTGTAAGTGCTTGCGCAGTGTGCGACGGCTTTTTTTACCGCGGACAGGATGTTGCCATAGTTGGTGCAGGAGACACTGCATGTGAAGAGGCTAGCTATCTTGCCAAACTTTGCAAAAAAGTTTATATGATAGTCCGTAAAGACAGTTTCAGAGCTTCTAAAGCAATGCAACACAGGGTTGAAAATACTCCGAATATCGAAATACTTTTCAATACTGAAACAGATGAAATTCTTGGTGACAATTTAGTTACCGGTGCAAGAGTAAAAAACAATGTAACCGGCGAAACAAGAGAACTGGCTGTAACAGGGTTTTTTGTTGCAATCGGACACAACCCGAATACAGAAATATTCAAAGGTCAGCTTGATATGGATGAGCAGGGTTATCTGATAACAAAACCAGATTCATCATTTACAAATATCGAAGGTGTTTTTGCTTGTGGAGATGCGCAGGATAAAATCTACCGTCAGGCAGTAACAGCAGCAGGCAGCGGTTGTATGGCAGCTCTGGATGCGGAAAGATTCTTATCATCTCAAAAACACTAACGGGGGAATTGCTGATTTCTTGATTTCTGATTTTAGATTTAGGATTTGAGATTTGTGATTTTGGTATTTGTAATAATGTAGGGGCACACGGCAGTGTGTCCACTTTGGTGAATAAATTGGGATTTAAGGATTTGTCATTTTGAGCGTAATTCTGTTGATGGTATTCCATCATTACAGAATAAAGTGAAGAATCCCCTTTGAAGAATTTCTGATTTCTGATTTCTTGATTTCTGATTTTAGATTTAGGATTTATAATAATGTAGGGGCACACGGCAGTGTGTCCACTTTGGTGAATAAATTTGGATTTAAGGATTTGTCATTCTGAGCATAATTCTGTTGATGGTATTCCATCACTACAGAATGAAACGAAGAATCTAATTTACATAATAAAACAGTTTTGCAATTTTAAATTTTTGTCACTAAAAATTCAACCATGAAAAAAAAAGGAGAAAAGCAGATTATTGATTCAATCTCAAATTCGGAAAAGATCAAGCTAATGCAAGACAAAATCAAGGAATTGGAGCGCTTAGTTCAACAAAAGCAAATCGTAATAGATGTCACCAATAAAATGATAGAGTTAACTGAGCAAGAACATAAAATCACAATAACCAAAAACAGAAAAAACGATTTGATTTGAGATTTGTGATTTTAGAATCCGTCATTTTGAGCGTAATTTAGTTGAAGGTATTCCTTCACCACTAAATA
>JACMRS010000094.1 GCA_014376345.1 Bacteroidia bacterium
CTTAAAAAAGCTGTGGAAATGTATAATACCGAAAGACCTCATTCTTCACTGAATTATTTGAGTCCAGTTGAGTTTGAAAGTTTATCTACAGAAATGCAGCTTATTATCAAAAGAAAAAAAGAAACCGAAAAAGTAAATATTAACAATAATAATATTAGTTTAGCAGTTACATAAAACGGTCAACCTATTTCAGGCATTGTCAATACCCAAATCACAAATCTAAAATCACAAATCACAAATTTTATTAAACCAGATAAAGTTGCAGATCGTCTGAATTGCTGTTGTCGAAAAAGATGTGTTCCTGCAAAGTTGTTGCCATGGAAATGCCTTTATAATCGGCATGTACGGGGAAAAGGCGGTGATTTCTATCAGCCAGAACTGCTACTTCGAGTTTGACAACCCCGGCATTAACGAGAGGACCCATTATATTAATAAGAGTAGCGCCGGTATTCAGCACATCATCAGTAAGAACAACCGTTTTGCCTTTAAAGTCTTTGGGTACGGCATCATTTAAGGAAATGTAGTTTACTTTAGCGGGACTAATTTCTTTTAAGGCTTTAAATAACAACTCGCCAATAAAACCGCCTCTTTCAGCCACACCTGCAATCACAATGTCGCTGGCATCCATATTACTTTCGTACACTTGATAAGCCATTCGGATAATCATTTGATTGATTTGCTTATGGTTGAGAATATTGGTGCGGGCTGCTGTCATGGTTCAAAAATAAGTGTATTCCTGAAAATTCGCATATTAATTTTAAGTTTGGGACTTGAAACTGGGGTAAATAAAATATTTGAAACGCTGTTTGCCAAATAAAAATATTTACCTATATTTGCAGTCCTTAAAAAAAGTAAGTTATGAAAGAAGGCATTCATCCAACAAATTTCAGGTTAGTAGTATTCAGAGACATGAGCTGCGACCATAGTTTTATTACACGTTCATGTGTTGATACCAAAGAAACAGTAAAATGGGAAGATGGTAATGAGTATCCTCTTTACAAATTGGAGATTTCTAACAAATCACATCCTTTCTTTACCGGTAAGCAAAATCTTATCGATACTGCAGGTAGGATCGACAAATTCAAAAAACGTTACGGTAAATAACCGTTCCTTTATATTATTAGAAAATCCCGGATGTTTCGGGATTTTTTTATTTCAGACCATTTGTAAAATATGAATTATATCCTGTTCGACGATGCCCTGAGGATTAACCTGCTTCCTTTTACTTACACAAGACCCTGTGCTGCAATCAGAACAGGTATTCTTACAATTTCTGAAAAATGGGAAAGGCATCTAAATACTGAAATTTCTTACCTTACAATGGATTATCTGCAGGGTAAATTTCCAATTTATCTTGAAGAAGAAAATATTTATATCAATGGCAGACTTCTTCCGGATGCAGATATACTTCCGGATATAATGTCATTGAAACCCGGGCAGGCGCTGTGTTTGCAAGATGTTGTACTTGCTTATAATACCCATGTTTCGGATGTAAGGCAATTAGAAAGTGCGATTCTGTTAAACAGTATTCATCAAATTTTTACTCTGAATCCTTCTCAGATTGAATCGGATTTTAAGCTGATAACTAAGGATAAAACTTCAGCATCATTAAGTGCCACTAATACTGTTATTGGAAATCATCCTGTTTTTCTGGAAGAAGGTGTGAAAGCGGAATGTGCAATTTTTAATACTACTGATGGCCCAATTTATCTTGGCTTTGAATCTGAAGTGATGGAAGGTGCTATTATTCGCGGTCCATTTGCATTGTGTGAGCATGCGGGAGTTAAAATGGGTGCAAAAATTTATAGCGGCACTACAGTTGGTCCGCACAGTAAGGTGGGTGGTGAAATTAGTAATTCAGTAATTTTAGGATACAGCAATAAAGGTCATGATGGTTTTCTTGGAAACAGTGTGATTGGTGAGTGGTGTAATATTGGTGCCGACAGCAATAACAGCAA
>JACMRS010000095.1 GCA_014376345.1 Bacteroidia bacterium
AGAAGCTGCCTTTCAAATTCTGCATTCTCTCCGACATAACTCGAGATCATTTTTTTTACCTGTTTTGTATTCAGTAAAAGTCCAATCCCAAAGTCGTCCACACCTGCATTATTGCTAATGCAGGTGAGACTCTTAACTCCTTTTTTAACAAGTGCATTAATACAGTTTTCGGGAATGCCACAAAGGCCAAATCCGCCGAGCATAATTACTGCGCCGTCGTTAATATTCTGAATGGCCTCTTCGGCTCCGGAAACTACTTTATTCATTTATAGTGATCTTTTTTAGGATCCTTTAATTAAGGTTTTTTGTAATATTTCATCGCAGTTGGCATCCAGGCATTCAAATCTTTAATACGCTGTGCATCGCTTGGATGTGTGCTTAATAAAACTGGTGGCGCCGAGCCATTGCTCATTTTACTCATACGTTCCCAAAATGGAATTGCCTGATTAGGATCGTATCCGGCCATCGCCATAAATACAAGTCCTAATTTATCAGCCTCAGTTTCCTGATTACGGCTGAAAGCAAGAATTCCAAGCTGCCCGCCTATTCCAAATGCCTGACTGAAAATAGCTTTTGTCTCGGCAGTTTTAGTTGCAAGTGCAACATCAAGTGCAGCACCGGCAAGCTGAAGTTCCATTTGCTGACTCATGCGTTCGTTTCCGTGTCTTGCAATTGCATGTGCAATTTCATGACCCATAACAACTGCAAGCGCAGTTTCAGTTTGTGTTACAGGTAACAATCCTGTATAAACCACAACTTTACCACCCGGCATACACCAGGCATTCACTGCCGGATCTTCTACAAGGTTAAATTCCCAGGCATAACCAGCAATACGGTCTGACAGTTTTTCGTTTTTCATGTAGGTGGTGACCGCTGCTTGTATTTTGGCTCCAACATTTTTAACCATTGCACGGTTAGTGGCATCGTTAGAAAGAGTGTGAGTGCTAAGAAATGACTTATATTCAGTAAGACTCATTGCAGTAAGCTGACTTTCAGGTATAAGATTAACCTGACGTCGGCCTGTAATTGGAACTGTTGAGCATGACAATGCAATCAAAAGAACCATGATAAAAATTGCTGTGTGTTTCATAATTGTGTTTTAGTGTGTGTTTTAGTTAGTGTTTAATTTATGTGTTTTATTTATGTGTTTTTAGTGTATTTTAATTCATTTCTATTTGAGCTGAAAGGCCTTTGTCGCAAAGTGCAACACAAACAGGTTCCAGATCATCATAACTGCCCGATTTTACAGAGCATTTGCCTTTTAAATGGACAATCCATGCACATTGTTCGGCTTGGATTGCATCGTGGTTACAGTATTTAACCAAACATTCTATAACATGGTCGAAACTGTTGACATCGTCATTATAAAGTACAATATTAAAAGCGCCGACAGAAACTAATTCTTCAACAAGAATATCTTCATGTTCAGTTGAATGCCCCGTTTTGTCTAGATTATTCATAATGAAATATTATTGATCGGGTTGTCTGTGTTTTTTCAGCAACTTGGCCTTGTTTTCATTTCCTGCCACAAGCCTTTTAATATTTTTCTGGTGGGTTAATATTACCATAAATGCGGATGCCACTCCAAATGCAATAAATAATGGCTCATCGCTTTTAAATATAAAAATTGCAAAAATCGGGAAAGCCAAAGCTGCCATAATGGAGCTTAATGAAACATATCTTGTAGAAAATAATATTACCAGAAATAATAATAGACAGGCTACGGCTGATAAATAATGAATGGCAATTACCATCCCTAAAAGTGTGGCGATTCCTTTTCCTCCTTTAAATTTTGCATAAATTGGGAAAATGTGACCAATAACTGCACAGATACCGAACAAAAGTTGCAGGTTTACACACCTTACAGAGCCAACTTCAATAAAATTGAGAAATCTTACAAGGCTTGCTGCTGTAAACCCCTTCAAAACATCCAGAAACATGACTGCCGAGCCTGAACTTTTTCCAAGTACCCGGAAAGTATTGGTTGCGCCTGAGTTTCCACTACCATGTTCGCGGATGTCAATACCAAAAAAAGCTTTTCCAACCCAAAGGGCAGTAGGCATGGATCCTATCAGGTATGATAGTAAGCAAAGTGCAATTATTGTAAGTATCTCCAAATCTGATTTATTCTTATTAGCGCAAAAATAAGTTATTATTCAAGTTTACGCAAGAAGTTATCTTTAGAACGCTCAGTTCCAAGTCTTAAAGTAAATTCTGTGTCAACCTGTTTTTCTGCATAAGCACTGACAGCAGTATTTATAGCGGCATTTGATGATACAACATAAAGCACCCCTCTGACATAATCAAGAAATAGCCATTCGCCATTACCTGCATCCATCAGAATTGTAAATTTATCACCTCCATTGGTTCTTTTCTCAATGGTCATGGTAGTTTCGAATGTTTTATTTATCGGTTTGCCATCAAAAAGACAAACACCAACCGGTCCTGTATTTATAAACTTTCTACGGACCCTTTCAAAATAAATATTCATGTCTGAGAACAGAAACCCTGAACTCAACTCATCTTCACCCAGTATTTTGTTTGATGAACTGATGCTTTTTAACTCTTTTGTGATGGTTTTATTATCTGCAATCAATTCTGATACTGCTTTTTCTGTAAAGTCGTTGTTATTGTCAAAGCCTGCAGTACCGGATTCTTCCAGAGTAAGGAATTTATAAATAGGCTCGGTTACACTGTTGGGCAAAGGAAAATCAACCAGCATCATTAAGTGAAATCTGTAAGTACTGTCATCACTTTTGTGTAATGCGGTTCCTGCGGTTCTTATCTTGATTTTATTCAGATCGAGTCCGAGATTTACAGCTCCTTCTGCATAAACACTCTTATCAGTTTCATTAAACTGCATGTAATTACCTTTCAATGAACCTGTAATCAGTTTATTTTCGTTGCCGATCATGAAACTGTTTTTTGCCTGATCGAAATAAAGAATTCCGGAATCACTCAATATTTCCGGATCTTTATAACGCCTTTTCAAGTCGAACATAATAGGATAAACATGACTTGAATCATTTGCAAAATACAAACCGTTGGAAAGTTTGTTGTTGTCCCTGTCTCTTGGCTGATGCACATCAATAACAACATTCAGAGGGTCTACCACATTTTTATAACGTATCCAAAGTGTTTCCATATAAGTGAATGAATGCATAGGTCTTACATAACCAATAAATTCAATAGGTCTGCTGACACTCGTAATTCTGCACAATCCTTTGAAACCAATTTTGGTGTCAAGAGTAAAGTTTTGCGTATCAGGAATTTTACCGTAACCCGCAATATGTTTGGCTGTATCAACTCTTATACTGTCCAGAAACAGTGCCTGTTCAACCTTGTTTTTATTGACATATTTATAATTTCCGGTAGCTCTCAGATTATATTTTCCAAGAATTGTGGTACGACACATTAATATTTCGTGAAACTTATCCAGTTTGTTAGCTTCTATTCTCGAACTGTCAAGCCTGTCCATTTTAGATTCTTCTCTCACAATTGCTTTGCCATCGAAAGGAAATACTCTTGAATCGGCAACATCGATGTATGGAATTTTCTCCATTCTGAGAACAAAATCCTTAAGATCGAATTTAGCATAACGACATTCGAATTTCAGAGAATCATAAGTACCGTTTGTAGAAACAAAAGTTGGCTTAAGCTTACCCATTGCAGCATTTGGCTTGATCTCAATTGTTTTTGCATTCATGTCCCAGGTATAATCATTCATGTTGGAAGCATAAAGATTGTGCGGGAAATAAGTAAGTGACCCTGTAACATTGGATATGAACTTTCCAATTCTGGTATCAAAGTCAACATCACCTTTTACGTCATTTGTTTCAAAAGCAATTTTACCTGCATCAAGTGCATAAATTTTAACAGCAGATTTTTCAGCTTTTGTTTTATTCTTACCAAAAACCATGTCTTTAGACTGGTATTCCGCTTCGGGCCATAACAAAATGCCATCTCCGCGCAAGTCGGCAGGGGAGAGAGTTACCTTGCCGTCGAAATCATAAGCAGTTTTAAAGATTTTCAAATTAGCTTCGAGTTTGGCCTGCACCATCTGATCTTGTTTAGGATACCAGTTGGTTTGCACATTGTTTCCTTTTACCAAAGGATATTTTCCGCTTTCAGGTAGGTCGAAAGACTGGCTTACACCATTTGTTTCATCAGGAAGTATTAAATATTCGTCTGAAAGTGAAGTAGATCCCAGATACTCAATTTTGCCGGATCCGTACAAGCCTCTGTTACTAAGTGACAAACTCATATCCGCATCACCTTTACCATACATTTTCATTTTAATGTCGGTAACAAATCCCAGTGAATAATCAGGTTGTATTGTAACCTTCCCCCTGAAATCATCAAAAATACCTGCTGATTTCATTGTACCTTCAAAAGAGAGTCCCGCTATAGTAAAGTCATCAAGACTGTCAATAGTAAAGGGGTCAATCTGGAAGTGAAAGGTTTCAGCTTTATAAGCATTGTTATGTGTTTGTGCTCTGTCGTAGTTAACTGTAGATCCTCGTTTTGCAACAAATTTCGGGTAGAAACTTGTGACGGAATCGCGCCGGAGTCCTGATTTATTATTGGGCTTGTCAATATAAATACTTCCATAAGTGTGACTTAAAACAGATTGCACTTTTCTGAGTGAACCACCGAGTTCAGGATCAGGAAAATAAAGTACCATAGTGTCAATTTCAGCATCTTTGGTTTTAAACAAAGCGTAATCAAAATCAAATTCTTTTGAATAGAAATCAATCCTTCCTGCGCGAATCATGCCACCGAAGCGAATGCCTTTGTTTTTTGTAATAGTAAGAAACTGGTTGGTAGGAACAGCGATTACGTTCTGAGAATCACTGAAATTAAACCTTCTTACACCTTCCACATTAAGTTCATGACTTAAAAGATTGAGCGTTATATTAGGTTTTGCACCAATTACAGATTGAATTCTGATAATGTCATAATCTTTAACATGGCTGTTGTTACTCACCCAATCGAAAACTTTATCTCTTACTGTAATCGAATCTGTTGTTTCATTATAGAAAATAAAACCCGCATCTGTAAGTTGCATCATCTGTTCAAAAATAAATTCTTTTTTAGTGTTCAGATGTGCAGCATAATTATTGATGCTGAAAGTTTTTCTTTTGGATTTGTCAGGCTCTTCAAGAGTTCTTACTTTTATTGCATAAGTATAAAGTTGCTGAAGAGGATTGAAGTTAAGTAAACTTTGAATTTTCTCATAATCGAACTCCTTAAAAAAGTCGTTAGATTCAATAACAGCAGCTTTGTCATTGGATAGCATGTCAAAATCGATATAGGGTTTATTTTGGTCCCATAATATCTGTTCAACATCTATTTCGATGCCGTGGTAAGTATCTGTAAATGGCATTTGCATCAAACCTTTATCACCTTTTGTGATTTTCATTTTTTTACGAATTGGGTCGTAAGAAAAGAAAGCTTTAGGGTGAAATATGACGCCGGTGTCAGTAAATATTGTAATAAATGCATCAAGACTTTTTGCCCTTCCACTATCGATTACAAAGGAGGTAGACCTGGCTTCAACTACAGGTTTGTTTTTATAAAGAAGTGTGATTACTGCAGGTGCATTGTCGGTGGTCTGACTATTGACATCTTTGCCTTTGATACTGAAACCACCTTTGTATGTAGCTTCTTTACCCAATATCCCTTTTATTTCAATAGTGGCATTGTAAGAGGTAAACTGAGGATAATTAGATTTGGTAACATCATCATTTGGATTTCCAAGTACTCTTTCTTTCAGTTTTCCATAAAGTTTTCCCGGGAAATATTTTGGGTAGATGAGGGAAACAGAATCACAAACAAATTCAGAACCGTTAACTTCGATCTGGTATTTTTTTAGAGTAGCGGAAACTTCAGTAGCCGGTAAACCGTGTCGTTCCCAGTTAATAGTACCTTTGTCACCACTCCATACTTGTTTGTCGGGATAATAAGTGCCGGAGGTGCCGGCAATAATAGTTTTATCCGAAGCGGTTTCACACATCAGGTTTAAAACCTTAAAGCGGATCGCAATTTTATTGTCGTAAATAAATTCGAAATTGTTGTTACTGCTGTACCATTTTCTGTTGGCAGACTGGAAGATAATATTATCCGAAAAGAGGGAGTTGGCTGTTTGTAAAAATGCAAGATATTCTTTTTCATTTTTGACAAGTAATTTTGCAGATATTTCCTGCCATTGTTTAAGAAGTGCCGGATTAAGACCGTTGGCAAAATAATTGTCGAGGCCGGTTAAAACCAGTCTGAAATAAGGATCTACTGCTAATTTTTTAATCAGCATGTTATTACAAAGTTTCAGAACCTGAAGTTTCTGATCTTCAGTCAGTTTGCCATTATTCCAGATAGTTTTAAAGTTTTTGAGAGCGTCAATACTTTCTTTGTCTTTACTGTTTTCAATAAAAGAAGTGAATTCTGTAATAAAAACTGCAGGTTCTCTGCTGAAACTGTTCTGCGCTTTTAGAACCGCGGCAGAGATGAAGAGAAGTATCAGGAAGCAGGTTCTTTTTAAAATCATTATTGTACGTAAAAAATAAGTTGTAAATATAACGTTTGTGGAGCGCGTTTATTACATTAATCATGCCAAAGATATTAACAGGGCAGGAAGTGATTTCTGATTTCTGATTTTTGGATTTGAGATTTGGGAATTGAGATATGTTTAGATGTCTCTAAAATCCGATAAATAAAAAAGAATTTAAATCTCAAAGGCAATAATTTGTATTTATTTTTGTTGTTCAGTATATGCTAAGGTTTATATTAATTTCTTTGTTGTTAATACCCGGAACTATTCAGAGCCAGGTGTTATTAATTTTTGACTGTTGCGACTCAGCCACCTACATTGGTTATACAAACAGGATATTCAACTGTTATAAAGGCAATTTTCAATATACTTTTCTTTGTGATTATAAGGGAGAGGAAATATACAATCTCAACATTAAAGGACCGCAGTTTGATTCATTAACAATTTATGGAAATGATGGATTGGTTTTAAGTTCATATCATATAATAGGATCCCAAGATCTTAAAAAGATAATTTATGAAACTAAAGTTTTTCCCTCTCCAATTAATTTTTATATGGTTTATCAGGATAGGATCACAGATACTTTATATGTTTCTCAGGACACTGTATTAATATTTGATGTATGCGATCATGACTATGATACTATCATGCAGTATACAATTGAAAAGTTTGAAGAGGATTTTGCCACTGAATTTAATTCTGATAATACTTTGGAAAGACAAAGTTTTTTAATCAGTCCCGATAAAATTCTTCGAAGAATTTATTTTGATGATGGAACCTTTACTATCGAAATATTTAAGATAAACCAAGACTTCACTGTGTTTTCTGAAAGATACAGAAAATTAATTGAAGGAAAGAAAGTTAATCGGGGACAATAATTAGAACATTTTAAAGTCGCAATTATGTTTTGGTAAAATTGAAGAAAAAATAGTTTCGTAACGGAATACCTTCAACAGAATTTTGTTCAGAATGATGAATATTTAAATTATAAAACTGTTCTAGTCTGTAAATTAGATTTTTCACTTCCTCGGCTGAGCCGAGACAAGCTATTTAGTGGTGATGGAATACCATCAACTAAATTATGCTCAAAATGACGTGCTCTAAAATCACAAATCTAAAATCAAATCACAAATCTGTTTTTCGGTTTTTTGTAAACTTGATTTTATGCTCCTCCTCAGTTAACTCTATCATTTTATTGGTGACATCTATTACGATTTGCTTTTGTTGAACTA
>JACMRS010000096.1 GCA_014376345.1 Bacteroidia bacterium
AAGTACAGGTCTGATATCATCATATTTCATCCAAGTCCAATCTTGTTCGGGTTGAGCGATTCCAGCAACAACTGGGCGATATAAAGGCACAATTGCAACTATTCTTGGTTTAAAAACAGAATGCTTATAGTCGAAAATCCAATCTTCAACTAACATGATTTTTTGCATATCTTGCCATTTATAATCAATATAATAAATAGAATCTTTAGTTACATAAGGATCAGTTGGATCAATTGGAATTGCTACAACTACTTCAGTTGAACCTTTTTTCTTCATATCTTCAGAAGTAGTAAAACTTGTTAAAGAGTCATTATTATACGCAACAAACTCATTATTTACGATTTTATTGTAAAGAATTTGAGTCAGAGGATTTTTTGGCCAAACAAGAACTTTATTCATTTTTTGACGTGTATCGATAACTCTCCAAACTCTTCTGGAAAATTTCACATCAGCTTCTCTTAAGTAGGGATGAGAGACGACGGGTCTTTGTCGTACAGCAGTTTTTGTATATGAAGTATATTCTCCACTGGTTACATATTCGCTGTAATCAACCTGTGCATTTAAAGTATTAATTGATCCTGCTATTATAGCAATAAAAAATATCTTCTTCATAATTTTAGTTAATTGTAAACGTTAAAGGATTTAATGTTCTATCTCCACCCGGACCTGAGGCTTTAATACTTTGAATTACAATTATATCGCCTGAATTAGCCTGATTTATTAATGAGCACGCTGGAGTAATAGCACTACCTACAACATTAAGAGTTTTAACGCCATTCTTCCTTGATGCAAGAACAACCTCATATCTAGTAACTGTAAAGTTAACACCATCAAAAGCCCATCCTGCACCTAAACCTGCAAATAATTTTGGTTGACCACACAAAGCTTGTTTAGGATAAGTTCCAGAGGCCAAAGCGCCCCAAAGAGCTTCTGGTTTAGGAATTGGTTTAATTTTGTAGGGCTGTTCTGCCATTTGCTTAGTTGAACCATCAGGCATTTTTGCACTTACTCTTATAAAACTCTTATTTCCTGTTACAGCACTTACTGTTGCAGTATATTTACCCTCACCAGTTTTTGTCAGGTTAACGCCTGGGCCAGGAGTAACTATAGTATTAGCAGGAGTAACTCCTGGTATAGAAATAGACATCGGATTTGAAAGACCAATATATAAAACGTTCATTGCGTCAGCTGAAATTGTTCCAGAAGGTACAAATGAACTCCATTCAGCCTTAGCTGTTTGTTGTTTTATACCATCAGGTCCTTCAACATCAATCCTAGCTTCAAATGTATTATTATTGGTTCCGCTGGCTATCTGACGATATTTACCCAAACCATCAACAACATCAATTGGAATTCCATTTACATAAATTTTATTTACAGCATCTTTATTATATGCCATCAATGCAATATCAGCTTCATAATATTGCCCTGCCATAACATTGCTTGAACGTGCAATAATTTTAACATCGGTGTCAGTAAATATGGTTGCTTTTGCATCAATCTGAAGAACCAGATTATTTAAAACTTCTGCTTCAAGTGATTTAGCATCATTCTGAATTTTAGTTAACAAAGTAATTACACCTGCTAATGGAGAATGTTCAAGGTTTGCTGAAACCCAAGTATTATGATCACCAGAGGTCGGATTATCTGCACGTAAAGGAGTCTGTTTATCTAATCTAGATGTAAGAGCTTTGCTGTCTCTAACATCAGGATCATTTAATAACCCAATAAGTGCGATTCTTGTATCATTGATATCTTTTTGCATTTTTAAACCATTAGCTCCATTATTTTCTACAACAAAATAATTGGCATGTTTCTCCATATTATCTGGTTGTTGTAATTCTGTAAGACTTTTTGGATCTTCACTTGCTTCATGCTCTTTTCTTCCACCGGCCTCGGTAATTAATTTAGTTTTAATTGCTTCAATATCAGCAACAAACTTCTTTGAAATTGCAGTTGCCTGTTTAGCTTTAGCATCCCATTTTTCTGTTTTGGCTTTTTTTGCTGGATCTGCCATATTAGCGGCAAACTTAGCCATAACATCATTATTCTTAATGGTAGTTTGATCTTTAGCTGTTTCGAAAGACACTTCCATTAAATGAAAGGCTTTTAGTATTTCTTTTGATACGTTCAGGGCCAGAAGTGCAATCAATACGAGGTACATCATATTGATCATCTTCTGCCGTGGCGACATTTTTCCACTTGACATTTTTTGTTTCTCCTTCTTTAATTAGTGAATAATCCGAAAATTAACGTGCGTTTGAAGCACCACCCATAGCGCTTAGCATGTTGCCATAAACTGAATTCAGGTTAGCAAGGTTTTTGTTAAGCTTGCCAATGTTTTCTTTGAATTCAGCGCTGTCGCCTGCTGTTGAAGTAAGTGTATTTACCATAGAAGAAAGACCTGTTGAGAATGAAGAAATAGACTCACTGATCTGACCTGAAGCCACACCTATCTGTTCGATAGATTTTGAAGCTTTTCCGATGTTAGTTGTGTACTCATTAGTTGCAAGCGTTGCATTAGAAATGCTCGCCATGTCGCCAACGTTGTCGCTTAAAGACTTAAGACCAGAACCAAGACTGCTGATAAGTTCAGGACCAACCTTCGCATCAGCTAACATTTTATCAAGCTGTTGTGAAACTGAACCCATGTTCTTTTGCTCTTTCTTTTTCTCGGTTGGATCCATGCCTGCAAGCTCAGGGTAAACAAGTGACCAATCGTACTCCGCATGAATAGGTTCGAAAGCTGAGATTGTAAAAATAAGTGCTTCAGTTCCTAATCCAAGAATAAGCATAAAATCCGCACCTTTCCAGTGCATAATCTTAAACAATGCTCCAATGATTACTACTGCTGCGCCCAGACCATAAATTTTGGCCATCATGTTTTTAAAACCTTTGCTCTCTAAAATGCTGTTGCTGCTCATGTTTTTTAAATTTGTTTTTTAAATTAGTTAGAAATTATTGTTAGTTATTTTTGTTTAAAATTTTTAATTATTTGCGGTCTTTGTTAGAACGGCCTATGTAAGTTTGTACACAACGGAAACCGATATAAGATTTCGCAGTATCCTGAAACTCGTAAGTTCTTGCACCATTTTGTATAAAGTAAGCCACATCTTTCCAGCTTCCTCCTCTGATTACTTTCCTTTTCAACGTCATCGGAGAATTCTCTGGTCCAACATATTCACCTTCTTTAGATTTTACATATTCAGGTACTGAAATCCTGTAATCAGGATTCAAGTCATGTGTAAACACATTTGATGATTCACTCCAGGCGTTAATTGTCCACTCTGCAACGTTTCCAGCCATGTTATATAAACCGTAATCGTTTGGAAAATAACTGTCTGCACGTACTGTATAGATACCACCATCGGCGCCGTAGTTACCACGCAATGGTTTAAAGTTAGCCAACATACAACCTTTGCTGTTTCTGGTATAAGGACCGCCCCATGGATACATTGAAGCGTTTCTTGTTCCACGTGCTGCATATTCCCACTCAAACTCTGTAGGAAGACGGAAATCTTCAGTCAATGGCTCTTCTAACTGCTCCCAGTAAGTATTTTTGTAAATTGTACGCCAGTTGCAAAATGCTACAGCCTGGTGCCAGTTTACTCCCACTACAGGATAGTCATCATATTTAACATGGTTAAAGTAATGACGAGCCATAGGATCATTATAAGAATATGTGAAATCCCTGATCCAGCATAATGTGTCAGGATAAACAAGAGTTTCTTCCCTTTTGATATATTTGTTACCACGGTTTGAAACTCTGCCCGGCTGATATTTGTCTCTGTTGTCAACATCATTGGCAGCATAAACCATATCAAACCACTCGTACTTGTATTTAAGAATATTGACGTCAAGTTGTTTTTTACCCCTGAAACGGTCTTCCTTTTTATAATACATATCCGCTAACTCTTCCTGCATCTGTGCCGGTGTTGGCTCAAAATCCTGCTCATAATCAATATAACGGGTATCCTCCTCATCGTTTACAATAAACAAGTCATCATTATCAACTTTTGAACGCATGATAGAATCTACCACAAAGTTTACAAACTGTCTGTACTCATTGTTGGTGATCTCAGTTTCATCCATCCAAAAAGCCACGATGCTCACCTGTTTATTAGGTGTTACAAAGGTTTGGAAGATATCCTGATCACTCTGACCTGAATGATAAGTACCGGAAGGAACATACACTGTACCATAAGGAACAGGATGAAACCAAAGGTTACGCCCTTCAACCCCGGTAAGATCATTAGTACGTGTGCTACAGCCAACAAACGTAAACAAACCTAAAGCCAGGGTAAGCTTTACCGTCTTATTAAGGTAACCACTAATGCTGTTACTTTCGAGGAATTGGTTAATCGGAAGATTCCGGAAAGCACTTTTAAATAATCTTTTCATTATAGAATGTTGAAATTTATTTTAAATATTGGTGTTAATCTGCAAAAATACGGGATAAAATTGTCAATTTAATAATTTTTTCCACAAGTATAACGTGAGTGTATTTTATTTATTGTATAAAAACTAAAAAAATTATTCAATTTTAGTATCACGTTTGATAAATCGTGGTGATAATATGATTCTGATCGGTGGTGGTGGCGGGGTGATTGTAAAGCAATAGTTCAACGCAAGTTCGTTTGTACCATTACTAACTCTTTGTATTCTGCTTAATGTAATATCATAAGAGTATCCAACTCTTAAACCTTCAAAAGTACCTTTAGTAAACTGGTATCCTATCATTAATGAAAGTGCATCAGTAGTTGTTCTGAATGCCAGTCCGCCTGAAAATCTTTGCTGATATTCAACCAAAGCAGTCAAATCAACTTGGTTAGCAACGTTGTATTTATAAAGAACAGATGGTTTGAAAACCAGATCACCATTACCCAGAAAACCCGGAAATTCCATTCCTGCTGTTATGTAGTAATGTCTTACAGTTGAAACAACAGCTGTTCCGTTATTACCAAACGAATAATTTTGAGGCAACATATTAGTTGTAGAAATTCCCACATAAAGATTATTCAAAGTAGGATTCTGATAATAAACTCCTGCAGACACTGTTTTATGCAATTTAGCTTGCCCAGCTATAGGTACATTAGGGTCATTTTGTGCCAAAGCATAAAATTGACTACCATATTTTTTCTGAAGGAAACCATAATCAAAACCAATTGCTAGGTTACCGGCACCTACAGTAAATCTATATGCACCCGCTACCCTTAAATTTGTATTCATCTCATAACCAAGTTTATCGGTCATTGCTGAAATACCGAAACCACCATGATTTTTTCCTCTCGCCATTATTGGCGCCGAAAAACTAAAACCCTGTGTTTTAGGACCAACTTTTTTTACCGGCTCTAATGAATTACCAGACTGGCCCCAAAATTCCGGAGTGCGGTCTTCATAACCCAAATACTGATAGTGGGAAATAGCAGCAAAACAATATTTATCGTTTGCACCTACAGAAGCAGGGTTAAAAAGCTGCTTATTAAACATGTAATGTGTAAAATACGGATCCTGCTGCGCTTTAGCTGAAAAGCCTATCAATACAGTGCATGCAGCAACTGAAAAACATTTAAGTAAATGTGTTTTTATCATATATAGTTCAGTATTTTAAAGGGTTTGTTTAATATAATGCAATTACAAATAAACAGATTCATTGTTGTAAAAACAATTTTTTCTCTAAAATATTGTAAGAAACTTCAAAAATATTCTCCACCAACCATCATACAGGAATGTGCGTATCAGTTAAATCTTAAGATAAACCGCAGGTTAAGCCTTCTACCGGTAAGATAATTTGGCACCCCGTAAACATTATTCTGAAAATCTTTAACCCAGATATAAGAAACCACATTATTTATCTGAAGCAGATTGAAAACTTCTAGATTAACAGAAAAATGCTGGATCTTTCTTTTGCGCTTTTGTGAATTAATTCTGGATTTAGTTCCATCAGTTTCATTATCTACAAATACTTTAGAAAAACCAATATCAACTCTTTTATAAGCAGGTATTGTAATACCTTCATTATACCTTGCTGCACCACCCAGATAATATGGCAACCCACTTCCAAAAAACAAACTCAGATTCATTCTGTAACTTTCATGCCCCGGCAATTCATCCCTGAACATTATTGCTGCACTTACTCTTCTGTCTGTCGGCCTTCTCAGAAAACCCGTTTCTACTTCTTCTTTGCCGGCATTAACATATTTTATTTTTTCATCTGTTTTAAGAAATGAAAACGTAAACCAGGATTCAAGTCCTTTAATAAACTCGCCATTTACCCTTGTATCAAAACCAGTGGCATAACCTGTAGAAGTGTTATCTCCATAATATCTGATTCTGATATTATCCAGCAGATAAGGCACCATATAATCAAGTTTTTTATAATAGGCTTCACTGGAAAATTTAAATGGCCTTCCAAAAGATTTGAACTCCCACTCTGCACCTGAAACATAATGTATAGAGCGCTGTGCCTTAAGATTTGTATTGACAGTGCCATCAAATTTACGCATCTCTCGGTAAAATGGTGGCTGATAATAATAACCAAATGCAGCTTTCACTATAATGTTCTTTTTTTGCATCGAATCTACATAATAATGTCTCAGATTGTACCGCTTATTTGGCTCAAAAAACATTTGTATTCTCGGGCTGACAACGGTTTGACTATTTAATGAAGAATAATTTATTCTTGCACCATAAATCAACTTCAAATTAAACGAATCACTAATTGTATTCTGGTTTTGAAGAAAGCCTGAAAGTCGGTTATTTAAGATGTTTGTTTTAGAAGAAATATATTGTGAAACAAAAAGTGAGTCATTGTTAAAGGCATTTGGGACTAACCCAAAAGCTGCAGAGTCAGAATATTTCCATTCTTTAAAAACATCGGTAATATTTTCTATCTGATATTTTGCTCCCCAGGTTAGTTTTGATCCCGGTGCTCTTCCTTTCCTCCAACCCTGATGTGCAAAATTAATCACTGAAAAATAAAGGTCATTTCTTGCATGGTTGATAAAATATCCTAAACCCAATGTACCAACAGACTGACCGAAACTACCAGAGCCCTGCTGGTTATCAAGCTGATCGATGGCATAACCGCCTTCAATATCATAATGCTCTGTTTCGTTTGAAACAAACGCTGAAGCAATCCACTTTACCTGAACTCGTGACGAATAAGTGTTTACAAAAGAAAGCGCAGTCATGGCAGAATTATAACGCATAATTTCCTGACCTCTGAAAAA
>JACMRS010000097.1 GCA_014376345.1 Bacteroidia bacterium
ACGCAGATAAATATAATTTTTAAATTCAAATTATTAAAAACCAATTCAAAAAGAGGCAATAGATATTTAACAATAATCCATTTCATATATTTTACCTTCCCATTTAAAATTGCCAACCAAAATCAAATTCACCGCCAATTTTATGCCGCTCCTACGGAGCTTAGTATCGCGGGGGTTCATGTTTCTACAAACATGTCGCTCCTAAGGAGCTGAGTTTATTAAACAAGTTTAACAAAAAGATTTTCTGATTTAAATTAAATCATAAAATTAAATCTCATCAAAATTCTCCTGCTAACCGGAATTCCAATTTATCAAATAATCTTAATTACACCGCAGGTGCAATTTACCAGCTCCGTAGGTGCGACATGTTTGTAGAAACATAAAACCACAACTCAACTAGCTCCGTAGGTGCGGCATAAAAGAGGACGCAGAAAAATATAATTATTAAATTCAAATTATTAAAAACCAATTCCAAAAGAGGCAATAGATATTTAACAATAATCCATTTCATATATTTTACCTTCCCATTTAAAATTGCCAACCAAAATCAAATTCACCGCCAATTTTATGCCGCTCCTACGGAGCTTAGTATCGCGGGAGTTCATGTTTCTACAAACATGTCGCTCCTAAGGAGCTGAGTTTATTAAACAAGTTTAACAAAGTAAATACTAATCACAAATAAAAAATCTATCAAAAATTCGTGTCACAAAAAATCTCGTCCCCAATAAACTCATCAATCCTGCTTAACATTATAATCCTTTAAAAGCCATACTTTCCCATCAAACATTTCTTTCTTAATGATCCCAATATTTTTCGCATACCAGATAAATTTAATGGTTTGGGCAGATGTCTGTGTTTTATTCTGAAAAATTTTTACATTAAAATATGTTTTATTATTTAATGTTAGTGAATCCAATTTATTAAAAAATCTTATTTTTGAATTTTCAATTGGGTTTAAAATTTTATTACTGTCACTATAACTTACATATCTGCAATCATAAGATTGAATATTTGGATCACCCCAATAATTCACACATTCCGAAGCAGACAAATCCGAAATACTAGGATTTCCATTAGATGTTATAATTGTATTCCAAAAATCAGATTTGTATTTTACTAATAACACCTCAAGAATGAGGTTATAATTTTTTATTTCTACTTTTTCAAAAGAAGATTCTAATACAATTTCAGAATCATGAAAATTATTCAAAGTATCCTCATAAACCCAATAGCTTCCTTTAGTAAAATAGCAATAATCTTTTAATTCCTGATCGAGGTAATACGTGGGCTTTGGATCTTTTTTACATCCCTGAAAAGTGCTGCAAATAAACAGCATTAAAATAAATAAAAAAAAAGAGGTTTGCTGATTTGATTTCATAGTTATTTCATTTCATATTATTTCAAATGAACAATAAAAATATGAATTTTCAATTTTTTTTTTATTGCGTATCTTTATTTCTCAAGAAACTTGATTAGTTAAAACAAGTTTAAATATAAAAATACAAAACAAAAAAACCTTCAAACAAAATTCCTCTACCAAAACTCTTTCATCAAATTCCACCCACAAAAAACCAAAAAGCAAAAAAAAAGACGGAATAAATTCCGCCTTTCTAATCTGATAAATTTATTTTTTAATAAGTATTGATCCTGATGCGTTTGTTTAACTCATCCACATCATGACGGAATTTTTTGTCGGTGTCCATCAGATCATTTACTGTCTGACAAGCATGAATCACAGTACTGTGATCACGGTTACCGAAATGCGTTCCTATATTTTTTAATGAAGCTTTAGTCAGATCCTTTGCAAAATACATAGCTATCTGCCTCGCCTGAACTATCTCTCTTTTTCTGGTTTTAGATTTTACATTCTCAACTGAAACATTGTAATAATCGCAAACCAGTTTCTGAATGTACTCAATAGAAATTTCTCTTGTAGCATTCTTAACAAAGTTTTTCATCATCTGCTTCGCAAGATCAAGATCTATCTCTTTTCTGTTAAGTGATGACTGTGCTAACAAGGATATCAATGCGCCTTCAAGTTCACGTACATTGGTATCAATATTGTGTGCCATGTACTCTACAACATCGCGGTGAAGTGTGATGCCACTCTCGTACATTTTGTTTTCAAGAATCGCAATACGCGTTTCGAAATCAGGAATGCAAAGGTCGGCACTCAAACCCCATTTAAAACGTGACAATAAACGCTCGTCAACATCTTTAATGTCCTTCGGTGCTTTATCGCTCGTTAAAATAATCTGCTTGTTGCTCTGATGAAGGTGATTGAATATCTGAAAGAAAATTTCTTGCGTGCGCTCTTTTTTAGCAAACTGCTGAACATCATCAACAATCAATACATCCATTGACTGGTAGTAGCTGATGAAATCATTCTGATTGTTCGACTTCACAGATTCAACATACTGATTGATAAATTTTTCTGCTGAAAGATAAATCACAGTTTTGTTTTTGTTGATCTGCTTAATCATATTTCCGATAGCATGTATTAAATGTGTTTTACCAAGACCAACACCACCGAATATCATTAAAGGATTGTAAGCTGTACCACCGGGATTGTGAGCAACAGCCCAACCGGCACCACGTGCAAGACGGTTGCACTCTCCTTCTATAAAATTATCGAAATGATATTTTGGATTCAACTGTGAATCAACCGGCACTTTACGCAAGCCCGGAATGATAACAGGGTTTTTAATTTTCGAAGTGATGTTAAGCGGAAGACTCAACTCATTCGTTGCAGCTTTTTTGCCATTACCTGTTGGAACATTTATTGTGTACGGCGCAGATGACGGCGTACTGTTCTCAACAATAATATTATACTCAAGCTTTGCACCAACACCCATGATCTGCTTAAGCGTTTTTTGCAACAGTTGAATATAATGCTCTTCCAGCCATTCGTAAAAGAACTGACTAGGAACCTGGATTGTTAAAACCTTACTTTCCAGCTTAACAGGTTTTATCGGGTCGAACCACGTTTTAAAACTCTGTGCATTCAGGTTATCCTTAATGATTTTTAGGCAATCACTCCATACTGTTTCAAAATTCAAATTTTTCTCTGGCATATTTTCTGTCAATCCTCTCAAAATTAGCTAATTATAAATGTGTGTCTATTATTCCTTTCAAATCTGAAAACACGTTAAAAAATTGTTATAAACAAAATTTAATTTCATCATTTTTTCAGTTTTTTTTTCGCATAGTGTTTATCGCATTGCTGTGTTTTTACGATTAATATTTTTAGTAGCAACACAAAAAATATTGCAACCCGATTTTAAAGTACCAAATTTATTTTTCATCAATTAAATTCTCCAAAAACTTTTCTTAATTCATGTGATATTTCACCTAAAGTTGCGTAACTTTCAACCGCCTGAATTATGGCTGGCATTAAATTATTTCCATTCACGGCAAATTCATTTATCGTCTCCAGGCATTTTTTTACTTCTTCATTATTACGTTCCGCTTTCAACTTATTAAGTTTATCAGTTTGTACTATTCTGATGCTGTCATCAATTTTGAAACCCGGAGTTGCAGGTCCGGCTTCTGAAGTAAATTTATTTACACCTACTATTATCTTATCACCTTTCTCAATATCTTTCTGATACTTGTAAGCCGATGCAGCAATTTCCTGCTGAATATATCCTTGCTCAATGGCTGATACCGATCCGCCCATTGCATCTATTTTTTTAATATAATCCCAGGCTGCATTTTCTACTTCTTCTGTCAGCGCCTCAACATAAAAAGAACCACCGAGTGGATCTACTGTATCTGCAGCGCCACTTTCAAATGCAATAACCTGTTGCGTGCGCAAAGCAATTTTTGCGGCATTCTCAGTAGGCAAACTCAACGCTTCATCAAAACCATTTGTATGCAACGACTGTGTGCCACCGAGCACTGCAGCCATAGCCTGTATAGTTACTCGCATGATATTATTTTCAGGCTGCTGTGCAGTTAAAGTCGAACCGCCTGTCTGTGTATGAAAACGCAGCATTTGTGCCTGTGGATCTGTTGCGCCAAGTTCTTTTGTAATCTGTGCCCACATTTTTCTGGCAGCTCTGAACTTTGCTACTTCTTCAAATAAATTATTATGCGCATTAAAAAAGAAAGAAAGTCTTTTTGCAAATGAATTTATTTCCAGTCCTTTTTCAATTGCTGCTTTACAATATGCTTTTCCATTTGCAAGTGTAAATGCAAGTTCCTGCACCGCAGTTGAACCTGCCTCTCTGATATGATATCCTGAAATAGAAATCGTATTCCATTTAGGCACTTCTTTTCCGCAGTATTCAAATATATCTGTAATAAGCCTCATAGAAGGCTTTGGAGGATATATATAAGTACCTCTTGCAGCATATTCTTTCAGAATGTCATTTTGAATCGTTCCTGAAATTTTAGAAATATCAGCACCCTGCTTTTTCGCAAGTGCAATATACATTGCAAGTAATATTGAAGCAGTGGCATTAATAGTCATTGATGTTGTAATCTCATCAAGTTTAATCCCATCAAAAAGTATTTCTATGTCTTTCAGTGAATCTATTGCAACGCCTACTTTTCCAACTTCACCTTCAGACATTTCATCGTCACTGTCATAACCAATTTGTGTTGGCAAATCAAACGCTACTGATAATCCTGTTGTACCCTGACCTAATAAAAAATGATAGCGTTTGTTAGATTCTTCTGCAGTAGAAAATCCTGCATACTGTCTCATAGTCCACAATCTGCCGCGGTACATATCTTCCTTAACACCTCTGGTGAAAGGAAATTTTGCGGGCAATCCCGGATCCTTTACCGGCGCGGTATAAAGAGTGCCGATTGCGATTCCTGAATCAGTGTAAAGAGGTTTCTTCTGGTCTTCCATTTTATTTATTGTCAGAACAAAAGATTAATTTCTGCTTTTACAAAGTCAATTGCTTTTTGTGTAGGAATTCTGTTTTCAGCAATCATCCTGTCGATAATCGCTTTACTAAGATCAATTGAGGTTGCCCTTTCCGGCATTGATTCGTAAGTAATGTGTATTAGTTGAATCACTTCTTCTTTTACTACTTTAATTAAATTCCACGCTTGTGGTGAAATATAAATCTGTTGTGAAAGGTTGTGACTGTATTCCTGCAAAACCGCCGATTCCATTACTTGTTTTAGTGCAGTTGCAGAACTTGAAGAATCATTGTAAGTACCAATTAAAAATTGCGGACTGATACGTTCAAGAAAAAGAATCATTCTTTCATAAGCCTGAAGTTTAAGAGGCGTTATTGCAGAAGCATTTTGTTTTCTTAATTCAAGTTGAAGTCGGGCAGCGTTATCATCCATTAATTTGGCTATTAAAACATAGCAAACCGCAAATATTACGAGCGATGGGACTATGTATTTTATAATTTCCAGAATAGTTGATAAAGCTGTATCCATGTGAATAAATTTTTTAGGGATTGCAAAGTTATAATTATATGCCATTATAACAACGCAAAAAATGCATTATTATTTTATATTTTTGTGGCGATGGAATCTCCCCCGTTTTCTTTTACAAAAGCTGCTGTTTCAGAACTGCTAAGACTCACTAAAACACTTAACATTGCTGACTCTCAGGGTGTCAGAGTAGGTGTTAAGGGAGGAGGCTGTTCGGGTGCATCCTTAATAATCGGATTTGATGAAATAAATGAAAACGACCAGCTTTTTGATTTATCTCCTTTCAGAATAATTATACAAAAGGGTCAAAGTATGTATGTTGCAGGTATGTTAATAGATTTTGAAGAAGGCCTTGGTTTTTCATTTAATTCTGAGCCATTATAAGTGCTTAATCCCGATTGTCTGAATTAAAGCTGTTTTTATAGATAAAGAAAATGCACTCCTTATATACACTATATATTCGTATCAGTTAAAATGACAGCTTCAGAAAATATACGCATTGCATTAAGTTCCATCAGGGCGAATATGTTGCGCACTGTCATTACCTGTCTTATTATTGCTATCGGTATTTCTGCGCTTGTCGGTATGCTTACCGCAATTGACGGCATGGAAGAAGGCATTGGAAGTACATTTTCTAAAATGGGTTCTAATACTTTTAATATACGAAACAGAGCCAGTTCAATGCATTTTGGCGGGGGCGGAAAAAAACAGGAATCGCATGATGTAATAGATTACCAACAGGCTGTCAATTTTAAAAGATCATATTCACTATCCGCAACAGTTGCCCTTTCAGTTTTTGTTTCAAGAGGTTCTGTAATTAAACATGAAAATCTTAAAACAAATCCAAACATAAGAATACTTGGAATAGATGAAAATTATTTACCATTAACAGGTTCTGAACTTGAGAGTGGTAGAGGCTTTTCAGCTTTTGAGGCAAACAGTGGAAGCAAATCTGCTATTATTGGAAAAGATGTTGAGAACGGATTATTTCCGGGTGAATCTGCTTTAGGAAAAGATATTGCCATTGGAGGAATAAAATATGTTGTAACAGGTGTTTTAAAAAGCAAAGGCTCGAGCATGGGTATGGGCGGTGAAGATCGTATCGTTTACATTTCATTAACAGAAGCTAAAAGTCAGTACGTTGCAGGCGGCAGTTCTTATAGTATTACCGTCAGTGTAAATAATATTACAAACATAGATGCTGCAGTGGCTGAAGCTACCGGTCAAATGCGTGTTGTCAGAAAACTAAAACCGTATGAAGCAGATGATTTTGAAATCACTAAAAGTGATGCTGTTGCAAAATCATTTACAGAAATGTTAAGTTCACTCACATTTGCTGCTACCTTTATAGCTTTTATTACTTTAGTTGGTGCTGCAATAGGATTGATGAATATTATGCTGGTATCGGTAACAGAACGAACCAAAGAAATTGGCACAAGAAAAGCAATAGGTGCTACACCACAAATAATCAGAAGGCAATTTCTTTTTGAAGCGGCTGTAATCTGTCAGATAGGTGGACTTTTCGGAATACTTGGCGGAATCGGCCTCGGCAATATAGTATCACTCTTATTCGGAGTTGGATTTATTATTCCCTGGATGTGGATGCTTCTTGCAGTGATAATCTGTTTTGTAGTAGGAATTGCAGCCGGCATCTACCCTGCTTACAAAGCATCAAAACTCGATCCTATCGAAGCTTTAAGATACGAATAATTTATTTTTTTCTTAGCCAGCCAATTGGTTTTCTTTCTCCTTTACTGACAGAATATTTTCCGTTAATAAAACTTAGATCATACAATTCCCTCGGCATGCCATAAATATTCTGCTGAATAATTTCAACAGACTTATTCTCTACTTTACTGATTATAGCGACATGTCCGTATTTTGAATAAGGAAATATCACCAGATCATTTATTTCCGGTTTTGAGGTGCTATTATTTTCAAACTGCAACAGATTACGCACCTTATTCAGTTCGCCATTCTTAATATCAGCATTCCAGAAATCTTTTGCATTGCCATAACCATCTGGCATTTTATGATGAAGGTAATCATAATAATATCTTTTAACAAACTCAACACATTGCCATTTTTTACCGTAATAAAAACCATCGGCAGCATAATGAGATCCATAACTCTGAGCAAAATTTCTGCCGTTACTGTAAACTTTTACACCGTTAAATGAATCTGTAACAAAGCCTACAGGTTGATTTTTAAGCACAAAAGCAGAAACTTTTTTTCCGTATTCTGTGTATAGAAAAAATGATGTTACAGAAATAAATATCAGAATAAATATTACTAACCGCCTTGTTCGACGCTTCTTAACTTTATAAAGGTTGAGAGGTTCCAATAAATTAAATTAAAAAAAAACAGCTATTATTTTTTATCCATTTCAAAAAGAGACTCTTTATCTACAACCTCAACCACAGTG
This sequence comes from Bacteroidia bacterium, assembly GCA_014376345.1. GTDB lineage: Bacteria > Bacteroidota > Bacteroidia > NS11-12g > UBA955 > JACMRS01. Next base: position 7,829 of record JACMRS010000097.1, read on the forward strand.
CCTTCTTTAAGCTTATAAGTTATAGCATCAAATGGAAATGAAACAACAGTTTCACCCTCTTTAATTCCTTCCAGAACCTTAATATATCTTGTATCCTGGATACCTGTTTTAACAACCCTCATAGTTGCCTTACCGTTACTCACAATCCATACTATTTCATCTTTTGGCGCATTGTTATCGACAGGTGTATCATTTGTTTTTTTATCTCCACCCGACACATCTTTTTTCTTTTCCATGTCGGAAGATTTAACTGTTACCGCTGAAACTGGAATACTCAGCACATTACTTTCTGTTGATGTAATAATATTTACAGACGCTGACATGCCCGGTTTAAAAGGAATTCTACCGGCAGCCTGCTTAATAAGATCCTTATAAGAACTAGAAAGGATTCTTATTTTCACCTGAAAATTAGTTACCTGATCTGTAGAAGTTAATGAAGAACTTTGAGTTGCAGAATTAGCCACAAGCGTTACAATGCCTTTAAACACTCTGTTTCCATAAGCATCTACTTCAATATTTGCTGTATCGCCCAATTTTATTCTAACGATATCATTTTCATTTACATCAACCCGCACTTCCATATTATCAAGATTTGAAATCCTCATAATTTCAGTTCCTGCCATCTGTGATGTACCTACCACACGCTCACCTTTTTCAGAATTTAAAGCTGTAACAATGCCGTCGGAAGGTGCATAAATGCTGGTTCTGCCATAACTTTTAGTAGCTTGCTGAACATTGGCCTGTACTGATTCAATATTATATTTTGAACTTAAAACAGCTTTTTGTGAGGCTTCATAATCAGCCTTCGACATCATATACTGCGCTTCCGCATTGTCGTAATCCTGCTGTGATAATACTTTTTCTTTAAACAGTTTCTGTGAGCGTTCCCACAATTTTTGCTGTTGCAAATAACTGGCATTCACTCTTGAAAGCTGGGCTTCTGAATTCGCACTGTTTGCTTTTGCAGTATTTAAAGATGCCTTTGCCTGATCGAGTGTTGTAATATAAAGTTCCGGATTTATTTTTAAAAGTAGCGTTCCCTGTTTCACCGTGTCACCTTCTTTAACATAAAGCTCAGTAATTTCTCCACTAACATCAGGACTGATTTTAACTTCTGACTCAGGATAAATTTTTCCGCTTGCCGATACCTCTTCAACAATATTGTGCATGGAAGCTTTTTCAACTGAAACTTTTGTTCCTTTCCCGCCTTTCTTCGTTAAAGCAGCTATTATTACAAGTACGATTACAATTGCAACCAGAATGATAATTATTTTTTTCGTCTTCATTTTATTCTTTTTAAAATATTAAAGGCTGATAGATTTTCCATTGTAGTAATCAAGTATCATCGATCTGAATACAAATTCATATTTGGCCTGAAGCATCAATGATTGTGAATTGGTATAACTGTTTTTTATTGCAAGAAAATCAACCGAGTTTAAAACACCGGAAGTGAATTTTTTATCTGCGTAATCGAGATTAAGCTGCTGCGCTTCAAAACTATTTTTAGTAGCATTTAATCTTGCCTCTGCTGCATTGTAATCGTTTTGTGCAAGATTAATATCAGTGTAAAGTGCATTTTTTGTTTTCTCGTAATCGAGTTGACTTTGCTCCAGAGATATTTTTGATTTAAGTATCTGACTGTTGATCTGATTGGCATTAAAAAGTGTCCAGTTAAGACTGACACCGAGCGATTGACCGAAGTTATTTTTAAGCTGCTTTCCGAATCCGATTGTTTTTGTATCATACGAATAGGTAGGCTGCAATATTCTTGTAAAAGTATTTTCTGTAAAATAATTTGTTGGAGAAGTGCCTGTAACCTGCAGGTTCAGCACCTCTTTATTACTTTGAGAATACACAGTTGAAAGGTTTGCATACAAAGATATATTTGGCGAACGTAATCCTCTGGCAACACGTGTATACATCATAGCACTCTGAATGCGCAACTCTGATGCTTTAATCTGTGGCATTCTATTAAGATTAGCTTGGTAAGCATCTGAAGCTGAAAATTTTACTGCATTAATAGCTGAGTCAATATCCGGTGCCTCAATCTCAAATTCTTCATTTGCAGGTGCCTGTATCAGATTTTTTAAATTAATCAGATTGCTGTTATAAAGATTTTTTGTATTGATAAGTGTTAATTCTTCATTTGCCACTTGTGCTTTCAGACTTAGAAGATTGCTTTGGTCTGTACTACCCGCATTATATAGAATTTCTGCTCTTTCAATTTGCCTTTTTGTTGCATCAACCTGGTTCTGGTTGTTCACCAAATTTTCTTTATTAAAAAGAATTTGCAGGAAAAGCGAAGCCACATTCAGCGCAATTGTATTTTTAGTTGCTTCTAACGATTCCTGAGTTGCCTGCAATGCCAGATTTTGCTGCTTAATAGTATTTTGATTTTGCAGTCCGTTAAAAATAGTAAGATTTGCACCCAAACTGACGTTATTTGTTCTTAATGTCTGATTGACAAACGTATTTGTAAATCTGTCAATCGTACGTCCAAACTGGTAATTCTGACCTGCACTTGCATTGGCATTTGGCAATAAGGCAAGTTTACTTTGATTAAAATCGATAAAAGAATTTCTGACATTGAGTGCACCTTGTTGAACATCCAGATTTTTTGCAAAAGCCTGGTCGATACAATCTTTAAGGGTCCATTTTTTTACTTGTGCTCCGGCGCAATGCGAGACTAAAAGTGTGGTGAAGAATAAAAACAATCTTTTCATAAAAAAATCTTTAGGCCGAAATTAACAAACCTCGGCGGTGCATATAACATTGTTCGATAAACATCGATTACAATTCGCCCGTTGAAAAAATTGTTTTAAATAATAATCATTAATTAATGACTATTCATCCAGTCTTTTGAGTGCTGCTCTTGCTTTCTGATCAATGCTGCTCACGTATTCTGTATTTTTAGTAAAATCATTTTTAGCCATTTTGAAATATTTTATGGCTAAGGTTTTGTTTTTTTCTATTTCATAAATAAATCCGAGTTGAAGTGCCGAATATGCTGCAAAGTAATAAGGCTGATCAGTACCTTTAGCAATTGTGCTTTCATAAAAAACTTTGGCTTTGGCATATTCTTTTTGCTCGTGAGCTAAGCGACCTTTCCGATAGTTGAGTTCAAGTTTTTCTTTTAAGGAACTTAAATTTATTTCATTCACTTTTGAAATAAATACATTAGCCTTATCATAATATTTTCCATCGAAAAGCAAACGGGCGCTTAACAAATCTGTGTTGTGAATGTCTGCAGCAATAGATTCTTTTTCTGACTGTTTGTCTTCTTCAATGTTTGCTACTCCTTTTTTTCTACAAATAGAACTGTAGCTTTTATAATCTGATTCTTTGCCTTGTAAAAGACTGCTAAGCGCGAGGTATCTGTAGGCAGATTTAATATAACTCAGGCCATTATATTTTACTGTAAATATTTTAATATAAATATCCCCTGTAAAATCTAGTTTTCTGAGTTTTGCCAGTCCGAGCATGTAATCGAGATAATAAAAAGGATATTCTTTGAAGGTTGGCTTGTCAGAAAGAATAGTGATAATTTCATCGTTCATACCATTGTAACCAGCAATAGTAGCGCGCATATATGCCTGAAGGAGGTTTGTTTTGAAATTTCTTGTGCAAGGTTCGATAATTGTCCATGCTTTTTCAGTCTCTTTCAAAAGATGGTGGTGAAGCATGGCATCCATAAATGCAGCTTCTTGTTTAAAAAACACATCCTCCTTATTTGTAGAAGCTGCAAAAGTATAAAGCTCCATTTTCGCAATGCCTTTTTTGATGTCTCCTTTTAAGCCAACCATTTTGACAAGTAAATTGTATTTTTGGGGCACTGCTCCCAGAATAGCTTCAATTAAACCAAGACTTTTATTATTAATATTAAAATCAGGGTAAAGTTCTTTATTTTTCTTGAGAAGTGAATATGCATCCCGCAAATCTACACCTGCAGAAAAATGATCTCCCATCCTTAGTTTTATAAATGCCCATTGAAGTTTTACCTCAGCCTGTGCAAACAAATACCAGCCCGATTTAACTTCATTTTCCTTTAAAGTTTTTAATCTGGGCGCCTCATTTTCTTTTGTTTTTTTATAAAGCGCTGTTTCTTCCCGGACTGTATTTTCAAGAAAATCAATATAATTTTCAAGCAATACAACAGCCATATTATCAGGATTTGATTTTTTTTCGACTTCGAGGAATAGTCTGGCGTTATCAAATTTTAATGTGAAAATATGTTCCTGAGCATAAAGACAATTTTGCGTAAAAACAAAGGTTGCGGCTTCAAGTCTGAAAGACATTAAAAGCATTGCAGCCAGCAGAAATTGTAGATATTTTTTCACTTGTCTTTTAAAATTTGCGCAAAAAAAAAGGAATGTTCAAGAACATTCCTTTTCAAATATATGTAAATTCTTAAGCTTTTGCTGCTTTAAGAGTTCTTACTCTGCGTTTTGGCTTATCTTCTTCAGAAACAACAACCGGAACAATACCGGTTATAGCGTTGTCGACAAGAATACGACCGCAATGCTCGCAATCGATAATTTTAAGATGCTGTTTGATGTCAGACTGACGCTGAGGTGGAATTTTAGAGAAACAACCACCGCAAGAATTACGTTCAATAGAAGCAATAGCCAATCCGTTTTTAACATTTTTACGGATACGGTTGTAAGCTTTTACAAGACGTTCTTCAACTTTTTTCTCGTAATCATTGCGCTCTTTCATCATTCCATTTTCTTCCTCTTCGGTTTCTTTTGAAATGGTTACAAGCTCTTTCTTTTTGAATTCAAGATCTTTATTTCTGTTTTCAAGATTTTGTTTTGCAAGCTCCTGAGCTTCTTTTTTAGATTCAATGTATCCAAAATGCTCTTTAATGCGTTTTTCAGCACCCATAATTTCCAGACCCGCAATTTCGATCTCTTTATTTAGAGCTTCGTATTCGCGGTTGTTCTTTACTTCTTCAAGCTGCTTTTTGTATTTTACTACAAGTTGCTCTGTCTGTTTGATTTTGGCTTTGTAGCCTGCAATATCATTCTCGTACTGTTCAATATCTTTGTTGATATTGTCTGCTCTGGTCTGAAGTCCGATAAGTTCATCCTCAAGGTCGGAAACCTCAATAGGAAGTTCACCTTTCAGTGCGTTCAAACGATCGAGCCTGGAATCAATTTCCTGTAGCTCCCAAAGTGCTTTTAATTTATTTTCTACCGTTAAATCCATGTTTAGAATTGAATTGTATTATTTGAAATATGTTATTGGGTTAGTGTTCGTTTTGGCGAAAACGACTGCAAAATTAGCGAATTTTTTTGTAATAATGTCATAAAATATCTCTAAGGTAAATATTTCGCTTTCATAATGACCTATATCGCACACCATCAGGCTGTTACCTGCTGCAAAGTACTCATGGTATTTGAAATCTGCACTGATATAAACGTCAACACCTGCAGAAATCGCTTTGTCAAGCAAAAAACTGCCGGATCCTCCACAAACAGCCACCTTTGAAACAGTCTCCCCTTCCCACTTCGTTATTTTAAATACATCAAGGTGCATACATTTTTTTAAATGTTCTAAAAATTCTTGTTTAGAATAAGGCTTTTCAAGATCTCCTATAATTCCTGAACCGACTTGCAAATGAAGGTTATCAAGTTTGTATAATTCATAAGCAACTTCTTCGTAAGGATGGGCTTTTCGAAGCTCCGAAAGCACCCTTTCCTTTAAATAATCAGGAACCAGAACCTCAATTCGTTTTTCAGGACCGGCATGTGCAACATTTTTTTCACCAACTGCAGGATTCGTGTTTTCATTTGGAGTAAACCTGCCTGTGCCATCTGAGCTAAAACTGCAATTGCTGTAATTTCCAATATTTCCGGCGCCTGCTTCAAAAAGCTTTTTAAGGATATTTTCTTCTGAATCAACCGGACAATAAGTCACAAGTTTATAAAGCAAACCGCGTTTTGGGTCGAGAATACGCGTATTTATCAATCCGAGTTTTGATGCAATTTTGCTGCTGACTCCGTTTTCTAAAACATTGTCGAGATTGGTATGAGCCGCGTAAACAGCTATATTATTCTGAATTGCTTTTATTATCGATCTGCCGGTATCAGTAGATTTGCTGATTTTTTTCAAACCACCAAAAATAAGCGGATGGTGAGCAATAATTAAATTGCAATTTTCTGCAACTGCTTCATCTACAACCACTTCAGTAACATCAAGACAAAGCATTGCCTTTGACACCTCAACATCCGCATCCCCGATAATCAAACCGGCATTGTCGTAAGATTCCTGATATGAACGTGGCGCAACTTCTTCTATTGCATTAATAATTTCACTGAGTTTCATGTTTGCAAATAAAAGCAAATTTATCGTTAACCCTTTTCTTTAATCTGATCGGGATATTGCAACTCCCGTATAAATTAGTCACCTTTGTGGCTGTGGAAAAGCTGCGTTACCTTTTAATGCCCTTTGGCTGGATTTATGGCCTCGTGATGTTGTTGAGGAGCAGACTGTATAAAAGCGGCTTTTTTAGTTCTTACAATCCTCCAATTCCCACTATATGCATTGGAAACCTGCAAGTAGGCGGCACAGGCAAAACACCTCACACCGAATTTCTGGCAGCCTGGTTGAGCAAAAACCACAAAATAGCGGTGCTTTCAAGAGGATATAAAAGAAAAACCAAAGGTTTTATTAAAGCTTCACCTTTAAGTACTGCTTTGGAAATCGGGGATGAGCCTTTGCAAATCTCAAGAAAAAACCCAAACATTACAGTAGCTGTCTGTGAAAAAAGAGCGGATGGCATTCAAAAACTTCTTTCAGAAGATGCAGGTTTAGAGATTATTTTACTGGATGATGCCATGCAACATCTTTCAGTTACTCCTGAACTTACTATTTTGCTTTCTGAGCTTGATCATCCATATTTTGATGATAAAATGATGCCGGCAGGAAGACTCCGTGAATTTTATACCGGTGAAAAAAGAGCAGATGTGATCATTTTTACCAAATGTCCTCTGAAATTTTCTCAGATTAAAAAAATAGAATTCATCAGACAGCTGGATCCTTATGACCATCAGGAAGTTTATTTTACTGCTTATAAATATGGTAAGCTTAAACACATTATCAGCGGTGAAGAATTTTCGGGTTCAATAAATGAACAGAAGATGATTATTTTAACCGGTATCGCTAATCCAAAGCCTTTTAGTACACAAGTGAGGAGTTTTGGAACAGTAACTGATGAATTTAATTTTCCCGACCATCATAACTTTTCTGAGACAGATCTTAGCGATATTTTCGAAAAAGCCGGTACCGATACAATTATAGTAACAACTGAAAAAGATGCGATGAGACTAGAACCTTTTGTTCAGCAAGCAACTGAAAGCGCTATTTCTAAACAGTTTCCATCAATTTATTACATTCCGATTGAAACATTTTTTCTTTTTGATGAAGAAGTGAGATTTAAATCAAGAATATTGGAGATTTTAAAATAATTTTGCAGGAGATGAAAAATGTGATCAAACTCTTATTCATAGCACTTGCTTTTGCAGGATGCAACGAGAACCGCATTTTCGATGCTCAGGTTAAAATTTCAGAAAAAGGCTGGAATTACGAGCGTGTGCCTGAATTTAAATTCAATATTACTGACACAAAAAGTTATTACAATATATTTCTTAATCTTCGCAATAGCGAGGACTATCAATATGAAAACATTTACCTGCTGGTGCACTTACGCAATCCTGATGGACGCGTGCAAACTCAACTTGTAAATGTCAGTCTTGCTGATGAAACCGGTAAAAGCAGAGGGAGTGGCATGGGCGATGTTCAAACTTATCAGTTGCCTTTACTAAAATCAAAAGCGTTCGACAAACAAGGTGAATATACTATTGCACTTGAACAATCTATGCGCGACAGTTCTCTTAAAAGTGTTATGGATGTTGGAGTGATGATAAAAAAAGGAGATCCTGTTTTCTAATTTATGAACATCCTGAATCATCCTGTAATATTATTCGATGGCGTTTTCAACCTCTGCAACAGCTCAGTTCAGTTTGTGATAAAGCATGATAAAAAAGCTGTCTTTCATTTTACTGCACTTCAATCTGAAGAAGGGAAAAAACTGATTGCCAACTTCGGAAAAACTTCAGCACTTGATTCAATTTTACTTGTTGAAAATGGCAAGATTTACTCAGAATCTACAGCAGCTTTAAGAATTGCAAAAAGACTGGGATTTCCGGTAAACTGGCTTTACGGATTAATTATAGTGCCTGCTTTCCTTCGAAACCAGGTTTATAAATTTATTGCCCGCAACCGTTACAAATGGTTTGGTAAACAAGAAAGCTGTATGCTGCCAACCCCTGAATTAAAATCACGTTTCCTGAGTTAAAACCTTGACAAAAAAAATACACATTCTCCTTCTGTCCGCATTTTTTGCTGTTTCATTTTCTGCAAATGCACAACTGAAATATTATCCTGATTCTATGCTAAGGCAGGTCTTTCTTGCAAAAACAAATTTTTATAACGGACTTGCACTGATACATTATGTTTGCGATGGCGTAAACTATAAAAAAATGACGAAGCAGGAACTTGCGCTTTGTGATGGCTACGTATTTATTGACACTGGTTTTCGGGTTAAAATTGGACCGGTTTTCGAAGTTCCCTGTACTTTCTATCCTAGATTTTCAGAAGGTCTATGCGCTGTTTCTATAAAAGGCATGATGTCGTATATTGACACAACGGGTAAGGTTAAATTTTCGCTCGGATTAAAAAGCTGTACACCTAAGGAATGGGTTAATGCAGGGCCGTTTAATAAAGGCATTGCAGTAATTAATACCGGTGACAATAAAAGCAATAAGCCTCTGAAAAAATTCTACATAAACACCTCCGGTGAAAAAGTGCGGAAGCCATTTATTATACCGGCAGTACTGGCAGGAATAGCAGGTTCAAAAAAACCTTATATCCCGAAACCTCAGGACCCGGCAATCGTTGCAAATCGCCCACCCGATCTGGTTATTGTGGAGGATACTGAAAATAATAACAACGGCAATAACAATAATGACAATAATAACAACGGTAATTTAAATCCTGGAAAGACTTATATTCATGATAAGTGGTTGCTGGATGACAAAGCCAAAAAAGCTTTTTATGCAAGAAAACCATTTGTAAACGGTATTGCATTTGTTGAGTATAAATGCAACGATAAAATTCTATCACAAATTGACGAGCAAACTGCCACTTATTGCGGTAAATATGTTTTTGTTGACAGTGCACTGAATGTAAAATTCCCTGTTGCATTCGACAAACCCTGTGCTTTTCTTCCCGAATTTTCTGAAGGCCTCTCCCCTGCTTCTGTTAATGGAAAAATAGTCTATATCAATCTTAAAGGAGAAACTGTAATCAATCTTAATATTCCAAACTGTGGTGCGGAAATGATTGTACCAGGACCGTTTGAAGATTCGGTTGCTGTTATTCAAAAAGGCAATCCAGAAACCAATAGTTTTGACCCGCTTTACAGAATTGACCGTCAGGGAAATAAACTGCCTAACCTTGGTTTTGACAACCTGCTTCCTGCAGCTTATGGTGTTGGAAAATACACAGGTTTAACTGTTGCAGACACACCCGGCCGTTATATCGGAAAAGGACCTACAAATGGCATCTGGTTTCTTGTAGATGCAAAAGGAAGAGTTTTGAGAAAGCTCGACAGGATTGTTAAATAGCAACCTGAATTTATTCGCTGATATTTACATCTAAGGCATCTCTTAAAGCGATACCAAGAAAATTAAATGCCATCACCAGCACCATAATTGCAATACCCGGAATGATTGCCAGATAGGCACTGTCAAGCACAATAAATCCGAAATATTCTTTAATCATCATGCCCCAGCTTGGCGCTGGTGGTTCAACTCCTAGTCCTAAAAAGCTTAATCCTGCTTCAAGTAAAATTGCTGATCCAAAATTAGCGGTTGCAACTACTATCAGCGGTCCTTTAATATTAGGCAGAATATGTCTGAACATAATTCTCATGTTGCTGAATCCTAACACCCTTGCAGCCTGAATGTATTCCTTTTCACGCACAGAAAACACTTGCCCTCTAACCATACGCGCTACTTCAACCCATGAACTTAATCCTACTGCAACAAATATCTGCCAGAAGCCTTTTCCCAAAGCAAAACTAATTGCTACAACTAACAAGAAAGTTGGCAAACTCCAGATCACATTGATTAGCCACATAATTATTCTGTCTGCCCATCCGCGATAATAGCCTGCAAATAAACCCAGAACTGTTCCTATCAGCAATGAAATAACTACTGCTACTAATCCCACTGCAAGTGAAATCCTGGAGCCTATCATCAGTCTGCTTAAAACATCTCTGCCGAAAGGTGCATCAGCACCGAGATAATACTTGCGTGTTTCAAACTGAGGCTTTTCTTTTGGCGTTGCGCCGGTGTAAAAAACACCATATAAATGCGTAGTATCTTCACTTCCGGTGTACAATTGAATTTTAAGTGAATCACCATTTATTGAAACCGGATTTCCTTTAACAGGAATAGCTTTAAAATTATCCTGTTTCCCTGAAAGCATGGTTTTAAGAAATGAAGATTTTATTTCTGTGCCATCATAAATTCTGATAAACTTTATTTCAGCACCAGGCTTTTCTCCTGCTAATGGCAATTGAATGTCATTGGCATCGGGTGTCTGATCAGGAGTTATTAAATACCCAAAAAAAGCAATCACCGAAAAAAAAGCAATAATGATAAAGCCTATAAGGCCCAGCTTATGTCTTAATACTTTTCTGAATACACTTTGACGCATTGTTTTAACTGAACTTCAATACTAACTGAAAAAGTGTGAGAATAAAAATCAGTTTTCAATTTGTTTAACTTCCGTCATCTCTTCATCCGGTTGCCTGTGGTAAATATCAAGCGCTGCAATTATTGCAATAAAGCCCCAGAGTGGTACTGCAATTTTATCAAAATCACTGTAATTGTTAACGAAACCATGTACATAATAAGTTATTAAACCTAAAACTGCTGCAATAGCAAGATTTTTCACCCAGGGCTCATTATTTCTGTAAATAACTTTAACAGCCGTTCCTATTGATATAATAAAAATACCAACCCAGCTTAAAAATCCCATCAGACCGGTTTCTGAAAGTGAATTAAAATACTCACTGTGCGTATTGCCAAGGTCTCCTGAGTTTGTGCTGATAATTGTAAGATCTTCCGGTCTTTGGTACGGACCATAATTAAACACATAAGTACCCGGACCGAAACCCA
>JACMRS010000098.1 GCA_014376345.1 Bacteroidia bacterium
AAAAAGCATTGTTAAAAAAGCTAAACAAATTAATTTGTATATTTTTCTCATATTCATTTCTTTAAAATTCATCATTCCGATAGTATTATAATCCTTTGTATATACGTATTTATGTCTGTTATAAATCGAACAAAGTAATATCCAGCTTCGAAATTCTTGTCTAAGATAATACTTTTTTCATTTTTATCCAAATTACGACTAAAAACCAACTGCATTTGAGGGCTTAGAATTTCAATTCGACCTGATTCTTCATTATGGTCTCCAATAAACAGGGCACTTCCGCTAACAACAGGGTTAGGATAAATGTTCATTAAACGGGGATAATTTTGAACGGATTTATTAAATCCTGTCAAATAACCACCTTTGTATGCCAACGTAACTTTATCGATTTCCCTTCTAATTTGTTCAAGATTATTATTATTTTTCTCAACAAAAACAAAAGCAACAATATAAACCTGTGAAGATTGGTCATTTAACTGAACTGAATCAGTATTCAAAAGAGCTGTTCTTTTTCCGGGAAGATTTCCTGCTAACCCTTCTGTCCAAGGAGTGGAAGGGTGATCCTGATCCTGATTATCAGGATAAATATATTTTGCCTCCAAACCATTATCAATCCCCTGCCCGCCATATACCAGATTTTTACCTGTAATCCATTTTCCTTTCATAAGAAACCTGAATTCTTCTGCACTTGATGGCTTGCTGTTAATCTGTCCTGATGTATTTATAAAATACATTGAAGAACTTAATTGTTTGTTTAACATTACAGCTGCAACTGAAGGAACGGGTTTCCCATAAACTGCATCTGAATCGTTGCCGTTATAACAAATGACAGCAGAGTTTCTGATATCAGTAGATAGAAAATTATCATTCGCATCTCCAAGCATAAAATCAGAATAAAACGAAAGCCTAAAATCATTGTAATTTCTGCCGCTTTTATTTTGTACCAATATCCTTGCAATCACTATATTTTCCAATAAAGAATCATTAACTGCATCAGGTCTGTAAAGCAAAGTACTTACTTCTACTCCTAAAGGTAAAGCATTGGTATAAGTATGCGTTTTATAACTATCATTAACAATTGAATATGCTACCTCTTTACCTGTAAAATATGGATAATCTCCATTTTGAGGTTCATAAATCTGATTGTTAATATTATTGTCTACGAATGGTGCAAGAATGCCATCAAAAATTCCCATACCACTTCCTGGCCACTGCGAAATATTATTTGAAGGAATATAATTATTTGATTTATAATTTTTACGGTGATAAAGCACCTCATCACTTGTTACTTTATAAACTTTATTCCACAATGCCGGATTTTCTGATTGTCCGTTTGTAGACAATGGACCGGCAAAAAAATCAGTTCCGGAATAGTCAAATGAATGTGCACTTACTCTGCTTACACCATTTGCATCTGTTGCAGAAATCCAGATTCCTGCATTATTAACGAGATATTTTCCACTTTCAGAAGGTGCCTCCATTCCGGCAGATTTATTATTAGAAAAAAGCATTCCATTGGCATTTAAATATCCTTTAAGCGAAGGCGACGCAATGTAGCCTGTACTGTCCTGCCCATAAAGCCTGAAGCCTGAGCAAAGTAATATTAAAACGATATGAAAAGCGTATCTTACCATGTATAACGCAATCCGAATGATGATCCTATAAGGTAATATTTTTGTATTCCACTAATACCATTCATTCCTTTTGTACCCGACATTTTAAATGTTGGCTCAACTAGCAGGTTCCATTTTGGTGCAACAGAATAACTAAGAGTTCCTCCGAAATAATATCCAAGAGAAACGTTACCTGACACATTATTTTTGTAAGGGCTTACTTCTGTTTCTGAAGATGCATCAAATCTGTTTCCTTTACCTTTAGATATAATATTTAAAATTCCGCCTGCATTAGCAAATATTTTAACTTTATCTGAAACATCAAACATGTAACTAAGTCCAACAGGCAAGCTGAATTGCTGCATTTTGTTAACTCCATAAAAATCTTTAATCCTGTAACGTGTAGTATCATAAGTAGTTTTAACTATAACAGGTCCGCCCGGGTTATTAATATATTGTTTTGAAGAATCGGTTCTCATTCTGTCTGCCTGAGCCGGCTGATATGAAAAATCAGTTTTAAATGTGGTATTAGATAAGCCGGCCTGAATAAGCAGTCCTTTATAAAGTGGGCAAGAAATACGCAAACCGATTGCTGAAGTGAAATTGGTTTTCAATGAAACACTTTCTTGAAGAGTTGCAGGATTTATTGCAGAATAAAAAGAAGGTAGATAATAAAGATCGAGAAAAGTTGCTTTATAACTAGATCCGTTGCCTTTTGGAGGTTTCACAGCATTCTTAACTTCACTCATATTAAGTGCATAAGGACCGGATGGCATTTTTTTCATTGGCTTGTAGATCAAATAACTGAAAAATATACTTTGAGCAATTCTATCATCTTCAAATGATCTTTTTATATATTTTCCATCTTCAATATTATGGAAAACACGCATTTTATTTGATTCAATTTGTCTGTCAAGTTTCAATCTGGCAATACTGGTTATTTCAGCCGGTACATAATCCTGAACAAAACCTTTTTTAACAACCACTTGTGAAGCAGAATTTTGAGTTTTGTTTGATTTTTCAGCATTTACACTTACAACATTTTTGTTTTGATTATTAGTTTTATTAATTCCCGATTTTGAAATGTTATTAATTTCTTTAGTTTTTTGAGATACTGATTTAACAGGTTTTACTTTGATATTATCCTGTTCGGTAACAGTTTTATTATTTGTCTGAACTGATTTTTCTTCATTTTCATTCTGCAACTGAATCTTATCTTCAATAATTTTATTTTCGGACTGAGAGGTTACTAATGGAGTATTAATAGCAGACTGGTTGTTATTATTTTGATTTAAATTTCCTTCTTTATTTAAAATAACTGCAGAAATTACAACGGATAACAATATAACACCTATTGAATAAGCATATTTATTAAGTCTGATATGGTTCATTAATAGATAGCCTTTAGTACGTTTAGCAAAAAGCTGTTCCATAACCTTTGGCGATGGCTCAACTTCGTGCTGATTAATTTTACCGGCTATAAATTCTTCGAAATTCATTTTCATATTCTTACTGTTTCAGTTTTAGAAATCAGATTCTGTAAATATTTTTTGGCTTTGGCATACTGACTTCTGGATGTTGCTTCGCCAATTCCAAGTTTATTTGCAATTTCAGCATGAGTAAACCCTTCTATTGCAAACATATTAAAAACAATTCTGTAGCCATCAGGTAAAAGACTCACAAGTTTAAGTATATCATCTCCTGTAAGTTTTTCATAAGCATTTTCAGAGGCATCAGTTCCAATATCAAATTTCTCATCTATACTTTCAAAAATCTGTCTTCTTGCACGTACTTTATTAAGAGAGATATTAACCATGATACGTCTGATCCAACCTTCAAGGGATCCATTAAATTTAAAAGTTGACATATTATCAAATACTTTCATAAATCCTTCTTGAATAGAATCTTCCGCTTCCGCTCTGTTGTTGCTATATCTTAAACATGCTGCCATCATTTTTCCTGCGTATCTTTTATACAGTGCTTCTTGAAAAGACCTTTTCTGCTTCACACACCCTGCTATTAGCTCCTGCTCCGTCATTTGTTTGCCCGACACGTTCCACTGATCTTAATTTTTTTTATAAGACACAACTTTTGCCCTTTACGTGGCTTATTAATGTCAAAATAAAATAAATAATTCATAATATGCTGATTTTCAGACTGATAATTATTTAATCAGTTGGTAAAACTAATAAAGTTAAATGAAAATTCATACATTTTGAATCTTAAATTAATTTGAAATTCAGAAATGATATGATCGGGAAAACTTTTAGTTTACCTCACAACTAAAATCAGTCTTTCAATTTCATTATCAGATTCTATTGAAACCAAATAACTTCCGGCAGCCAATTCGGGAATATTTATATGATAATTACCGTTTAACTCGAAAGTAAATTCGACAACCATTTGACTTGCTCCTGAAACATCAAAAATATTTAATTTTAAAGGTCTTTTATAATGATTATCAGAATGAATAGTAAAAGAGCCTGAAGCAGGGTTTGGAAAAAGTGTAAATACTGATCTTGATTCAATTCTACTGATTTGCAGATATTCAATTTCAACTTTGTCGGATTGTGATGAAATACAACCATTTTTATCAGTCACTTTTAATACAACATCGTGTGTTCCTTTAGAAAAAAACTTTTTCTTTATTATATGATTTCCTGAAACAGGCTGTTCTGAATCGAATTTCCATTTATAATTGTTCAAAGTTGAATCAAAAGCGACAAAAGTCACTTCAGAACCCGAACTGAATTTATCAAAAGCTGCATCAGGAAGATCATGAATATTTAATGTTTTTGTGAGACTGTTTTTACAACCATTTAATGAAGTTTCCAGTTTAACATTATAAATTCCTGATGCAGCAAAACTGTGATTCACTGCTTGAAAAGTATCTGTGAAACCGTCTCCAAAACTCCAGGAATACTGCTGTTTAGCGCCATTTGCTAAAAATGAGACAGTATCACCTAAACATAAATGATCAAAAGTAAATTCGGCATTTAGTAAAGCTTTAATAGACAATTGAATGTCTGAAGTATCCTTACAACCAAATGTAGATGAAATTAAACGAACAGGATAATCTATTTGATTGTTATAACGATGTTTAACTGTTGCACCATTACCAGTATTTCCGTCTCCAAACTGCCAGCTATAAGAATAGTTTTTAATCTGATTTGCAATAAAACCTGTGCTGTCACCAAAACAAAATCCTTCAATATTAAAACTCGGTTTAGAATGTTGAATTACTTTTATATTTTTAATAATGCTGTCTTTACATCCATCAGCTGAAATAACTTTAAGTTTAATTTTAACTAATCCGGTATCTGAATATTTAAAATAAAAGTCTTTTTGAACTGACGATAAATTTCCTGCTTTCCAATAATAAGTATCAGCATTGTTTCCATTAAAATTAAAACCGGTAAAATGTCCTAAACATGAATCTGTTACAATAAAGTTAGCGGTAGATTTATTATAGACGGTTAAAGTACTTTTTGCAGTATCAGAAAAACCTGCAAAATTGGATACAATTTGTATGACATCATACTTTCCGGGTTTATTGAAAAAGTGAGTACCTTTAATGGTCTGACTGGCTGTACTGTCACTATACAACCATTTTACGGAACTATAATCCGATGCAGTATTTACAATAAATGCTGTATCGCCAAAGCATACATTTTCGCTTTTAAAACCTGCTTTTGGGTAAACCGGTTCGTCGATTCCGGCAGTAAACTTTCTTCCGATTTTCAACGAATCATTGTTATAATCTAAAACAGGAGGATAGTATCTAGTTAATGTGTCTGAATTTGAACTTTTTCCTATTATAGCCGAAGCAGAAGTTATATTGTAATTTTTTATTGAACTTAACAAAAAAGGGTCAGAAATATTACCAGCATTTCCGGGATCAAAAAGCTTTGGATTAACTGAAAAACCTGTTCTATCAGAACCTGACATTTCTTGTGACGTTTGATCCTGAAAATCATTTAATGTTGTATAAACAATGCCATTATACTCGAAGTTTTTACTAGAAGAATTGTCGCTATAAAAGCAATTTCCATTAAGTTTAAAATTTGCATCCGTAAAAACATCACCACTTCCGTCTGTATCAATAAAATGGTGATTTTTACCAATTACATAAAAGATATTATTATCAATTTTGCAATTTTTAATAAATGGCAAATGAATATTTCCTGAATAACCTTTCCAGATAAAAGCCTTATAGCCAGAAACAGTATAGGTTTTATTGTCAGTAATGTAAGCAGCGTTGTTATAGATATGACAATTTTCCAGTCCACTACCCCAAGAAATGTGAAGATAACTACATCTACCGTCTCCTGCTTTTCTGCCATCATTTTCGCTAATGCAATATCGGATATTGTTATTTCTTGTTGGTCTTGAATTCGGGTAATCGCAATGCATGTAACCGGGACCGGAATTCATGTAAGAATAACAATACTGAACAATACAATTTTCTGTGCCACCATCAAGGTCAAAACCACCACCATCAGGTCCGGTACCGGAAGAATGGCTTGCAATGCAATGATCGAAAATTACATTTTTTGTACTGTATGCCCAAATTGCTACTTCAGTTTTACCATTATATCCGGTATATGATGCCCTGCAATAATCAATTAATCCTTTTTCAACACCACTAATTAATATTCCTGTACTTTGGTTGCTGTCTGCTATACAATTATATATATGTAAATTATGATGAGCCAGCAAAGTAATACCTGTATCTGCCCGGTCATACATAAAAATGCCATTATAATTCTTATTCAAAATACATTTTGATATTTTAACATCATAATATCCTGAATAAAAGGCACTTCCAGACCCAAATTCGATACCATTGGAACCAAAATTTTTAATCGTAACATTATAAATTTCAACAAATGTGAGTTTGCGCGCAGTAATTAGGTCGCAGTAAAAATCTATACCACTGCCTGTATTTGTGTTTTGTGTTCCATAAATATTAAGATCGTGAATACTAATTCCGGCAACATTAGAAGCATAGATACCAAAACCATTGCCCGCATTTAAGTTCGACCGACCTGTACCATAAGAAGTAATGACAACAGGATTTGAAGCTGTACCTGAATCTTCTTGAGACAGATAAATGATTCCGGTAAATACCTGACCTCCTTCCAATAAAATTCTATCGCCCGGATTTAAATCAAGAGAATTAATCTTATTTAATGATTTCCAGGCTTTAAAAGGAGAAGAACCATCATTTAAATCATTACCATTACTACTTATATAATAGTTGGCAGCCGAACCTGAAAGGCAGGTTAAAACCAATAAT
>JACMRS010000099.1 GCA_014376345.1 Bacteroidia bacterium
AGTACCGAGTTGTTTTTACAGATTAGGCACCCGCAATGAAGGAAAAGGGATAATTAGTTCTGTACATACAGACACTTTTGATATTGATGAGGATGCGCTGGAATACGGTTCAGGGTTAATGGCGTACCTGGCGTTTGCTAGTTGTGGCGGTGTTTTATAAGTTAGTTGGTTACCAACTTTAAGTTCTGCATTCAATACACTAATTCCGGTAAGCCGACAGAGTAATTTTAATTCAGGATGAGGGAACGAGAAATAAATAACCGATGCAAACCATTTACCTGATCGGTAAGCGATGCTGTGCCATCGTTGTAAATGATGTATTGTACAAGTTTAATTTTTTCTTCTTCGGGCATTTGCTTTGACATTCTGTTTAAGATTTCCTCGTTGGTTGAGCCATCTCGATCAGCTACCCGTTGCAGGCGCAACTCTTTTGGTGCATACACAAGAATGATTTTATCAACTGTTAAGCGGCTGACTGTTTCAAGCATAATGGCGGCTTCTTTAATTACATAGGGGGCTGTTTGCTTATTACACCACTCAGTGAAATCATTGAAAACCACAGGATGAACAATTGCATTGATCTTCTGCAGTTTTGCAGGATCTTGAAACACAATATCGCTTAAATGTTTAGTATTGAGTGACCCTTCCGCAGAATAAGATTCTGTTCCGAAAGCCTCAATAAGTTGCGTTCTGATTGGCTCTTCGAGCATCAGCTCTTTGCCGCGCTCATCTGCAGAATAAACAGGGACACCAAGTTGGTGGAACATTTTGCAAACTGTAGTTTTACCGCTTCCGATTCCGCCGGTGATCCCGATCTTTAGCATTATGCTTTGGCTTCTTCGGCCTTAACTGGAGCGTTAAGTGGCATTCTCATTTCCATAGAGATACCGGATTTTTCGAGTTTAAACTTGCTTCCTTCACAATCGATAGTTACAGTTTTATCATCCATGCTGATCACTTTTCCGTGAATACCGCCGTTAGTGATAATTCTGTCTCCTTTTTTTAATTCAGACATAAAGCCTTTTTGTTTTTTGGCTTTTTTCTGGTTAGGAAGAATAAAGAAAAAATAGAATACTGCCAGCATCATTAAGATCATTGGAAGTGTTCCGGTAATAAAGCTCGGCTGAGCCTGTGTTGCTAATAAAGTCATTATTGATTTGTTATTATTTTAATTAATTTCTTGGAGGATAAACGTTTGCAGTAAATTCAAGAACAATAGGATTTTCCTTTGCGTTTGTATTGATAGTAACTGTTTTAGTATTCATAACAGGTGTTTTGCTGTCGCCACTTTTTCCACTGCTGTGAAACTCAACTGTGATCTCACTTTCTTCACCCGGTTTAATTGGTGAATGGTTCCAGTTCGGTACTGTACAACCGCAAGCAGCTTCGCAATTATTGATAATTAACGGAGCTGTTCCTGTATTTTTAAAACGATAAATATGTTTTACCGTTTCACCATCAACTATATCGCCAAAGTCATGTGTCCTGCTATCAAAAGTAATAACCGGATAATCCTTATTATTATTCGCTTCGGGGTCGCTGGCGGTTGACTTGTTGTCAATCATTTCTGTAGAGTACCCATTTTCAGTAGTATTGCTTTTACATCCTGCAACTGCAACCAAAATTAAAATATATAAAACCTGTTTCATATTAAATATCTTTTTTACAAAATTACTAAATACCATTTAATTATCACGCAATCCTCTGCCGGTTTTTGAAACCTTTCCCTGTTCAGTTAGTTTAATCCTGATTTTATCAAGCACACCATTAAGAAACATATTACTTTTAGGCGTACTATATTCTTTAGCAATATCAAGGTATTCATTGATTGTAACCTTCACAGGAACTTCTTTAAAGAACATGAATTCACAAACAGCCATTTCAATCAGAATCATATCCACAATTGTAATACGTTCAGTATCCCAGTTAGGGGCGTTGGCAGTTACAAGTTCGTTAATTGTTTCCTTTTCAGTGATAGCTTTTTCAAAAAGCTCTCTTGCAAAAGCAATATCCTCAGCTTCATTATTTGAAAGCATTGAAAGTTTAAATGGTTTATCACTGCTGATGGTTTCTATGGTTCTCATCACAGATTTAATCAGGGCGATATCATCATCCTGCCAGTTTGCATAAGCTTCTTCCATTTTATCATTGAAAAATTCATTGTTTGCAAAGGCATATTCATAAAGACTCAGAAGAAATTCTTTTTGCTGATTAAGATCCGGATTTTCGAATACCAGATAGTCTACAAAAAAATCTTCACTGCGGATAAGAGGAAAAAGTTTCTCGAAAACTTCGCCGTATTTATCCCAACTGTAAGGAATTTTCTTTGCGCGGAGGTTAAATTGTTCGTTATCCTCCATAGATTGTAAGATACCATTGTTATCTAAAACTGAAGCAGCACGAATATTTTCTTTGGATGGGAAATATTTACCAACTTCAATATCCTTATCACTTTCCAGATACGACCTGAAATTCAGGGGCATTTGCAGCATAAAGATATACATATCGAACATTCCCTGCATGGAACGGTCTAAGTGTCTTAAAAATTCAGGTATTGATTTCCCCCCCTGTTGTCCGTAGGCGTATAGCCATTGGAACACCTTAACTCTAATTAATCTCCTTGAAAGCATCTGAACAAATTGGGTGGCAAAGTTAATCAAATTAAACACTGTAATTGTGTAAATCTCATATTATTTTATGTAAAATTTCAAGTAGGTACAACTCTATATTTGTACACTTACAAAATAAGATGATAAAGGCAGCGGTAAAAATGTTGGAGGAGGAGGTTCCATCCGTATCCAGAATCAATCTGGGGCTGTATGCCAAAGACCTTTTTTTTATTTGTTCAGGCATTTTCTGTGCCACTATCGGATTGAAAGGATTCTTGCTACCAAATGGTTTTCTTGACGGTGGAGTTACCGGGATTTCACTTTTGGTTAACAAACTCACCTTTATTTCATTACCTTTATTAATTTTCATTATTAATCTTCCATTTATATTTATAGGTGCAAGACTGGTATCAAAACTATTCGCGATTAAAACGTTACTGGCAATTGCAGCCCTTTCAATTGTTCTGACTTTTATTGACATTCCAAACATTACAGACGACAAAGTTCTGATTGCTTGTTTTGGGGGATTTTTTCTTGGTGCCGGAATTGGACTTAATATACGTGGAGGCTGTGTTATTGACGGTACAGAAGTAATGGCAATTTTTATCAGCAGAAACTCAAGTATGACAGTTGGTGATGTGATTGCCGCTTTCAACATTATTATTTTTGGAGTTTCTGCCTATCTTTTTGATTTAGAAACAGCACTTTATTCCATGTTAACTTATCTGGCAGCCTCTAAAACAGTAGATTTCCTTATAAACGGTATTGAAGAATATATTGGTGTTACCGTCATTTCAGAAAAAGCAGATGAAGTTGAAAAAGCAATTACAGTAAACCTGAGAAGGGCAGTGACAATTTATAAAGGTGAAGGCGGAACAGGATCACATGGCACAAAAAACGGCGATAGGAAAATTATATTTTCAGTAGTAACCCGTTTAGAGGTTCAACGCTTGGTAATTGAAATTGAAAAAATAGATCCGGATGCTTTTGTGGTTCAGCACCCTATAAAAGATACCAAAGGCGGGATGATTAAAAAAAGACCGCTGCATTGATTGCTGATTTCTGATTTTGCGATTTCTGATTTAAGATTTAGGATTTTATATTTTAGAGTTAGTCATTTTGAACAAAATTTAGTTGACGGTATTCCGTCAAAACTAAATGCAGTGAAGAACCTCACACGCTATTATCATTCCTCTATATTGTGACCAAAGTAGAAACACATAAGATTCTTCAGTCCTCGCGGCTCAGCCAAGACTTTATTTCATTCTCGGCTTAGCCGAGATGAAATTACGCTCAAAATGACCGACAGGGTTTGAGTGAAAGATCTCTCCAATTCGTAATTAGTAATTAAAAAACTGTAATTCGTAACCAACTTCACCTCACCTTCCTGAATATATAAATATCATGCCAGCCCATTTGCCCTTTGGGATAATTATCTTCTTTAAACAATTTCAACAATTCATAATTGGGATTTTCCTGCAACCATTTAAGAGGCATCCTCCCTTCCCTCCCACTAAAATAACCATCCCAAAAAACTATTGCATTTTTTGGTGTCCAGTCATCTTCTTTATTAATGCTCCAGATAAAATAAGTCTGCTTAATATCCAGTGGATCCTTATTCATTCTCACATTCAACGAAGGAAGCTGATGGATAAGCAAACCTTCTGCAAGACCTTCCTGTCGTAACCAGGATTCTGCCTTGTTGTAATTATCAAGTCCCGGATCTTCTTTTACAGGACTGGTACTGTATTTCAAAGGGGAAACATAATAATTAACACGATAAGCACCAATAAACAAAAGTATAAAGATGAGTACATTCAGCAATCTTTTGTTGCTGAGAAAAACTGTTTTTCTGCTAAGATAATTCCAGCCTTTTAAAGCAATTAATGAAGTACAAGGAACAATGACAGCCATTACCCGGTATAATCCTTCTGAACCCAGCATGCCTTTCCAAAATATAAAAGTATGCGCGGCGAAATAGGCGACAATGATACCACAAAGAAAAAATATTTCGAATAAAAGCGTTTCCGGATAATGCTTTTTAACAACACTGCTATTTTTAATTTCTCTGATACTAACAATCATCTTTGTAAAACCAGCAAACAACAATGCAGAACCTGCAAAACCCCATATTTGACAGCTATGTCTCAAATAATGAATCAATCTTCCCGGCTCCTGATAACTTGCTTTCTGTTCACCTGCTCTGATATAGGGATTGTCACCAATGATCCAGGTCCAGTTGTTAAAATAAATTCTGCCAATTATACAAAACAGTATTGAACCAACAAGCAACAATGGCAATCGTTTAAATTGTTTCGAAACTAAAAGAAAAAGTATTAAAGCTCCGATAATCACAAACCCTTCGCTGCGAAAAAAAGGAAGAAAAGATATCAGAATTAAAGAGGCATTCTTTCTTTTATATATCCAAAGTAAAACGGCAATTGAAAGTGCAAGCGCATTTAATGGTTCAGTAAGTCCACTAATAGAATTGCCAAACAAAACAGGTGAAAATGTTGCGATGGCAACTGCGAGCCAGGCATTGTTATATCCTAGTCTTCGTGCGCATAAAAAACAAATCCACCCGGTTAATACAGTACAAAAAATGTTAAATACAATCAGTCCGCTGAAACCGAGCTGACAAAATGGTGATGCAATAAGAGTAAAAAGTGGTTTTCCCCATTGATCGAGGAAAAGTTGCGGATGTTTAGTAGCAAAACGTGCAATGAGGTAATGGTTCCAGCTGTCTTGCCCACCTTCAACATTACCTCGACTTTGCAGCCAGATACCAATTAATGCAAAAAGGGCTAAAGCGGAGGTGAATCCGGCTTTAACCCTTTCATTATTTATAAAGGATCTTAGCATCCTTAATTTATTAGTAAGTTGACTTTAACAGCATGTGATCATTGATGCGTTTTTCTGCAAGATGAATTGCTGCAAGCTGAGTATTGATATTATCAGCCTCTGATTTTTTATAAATATCAAGAACTGTGTTGTAAATATTTTCAGTTTGTGAGAAAGCTCTTTCTTTAATATAACCTGTGTATTCGCTGTAAACATTGATAAGACCACCAGCATTGATTAGAAAATCGGGAGCGTAATAAATTCCTTTTGCTTTAATCATATCACCATGAGTGGTTTCTTCAAGAAGCTGATTGTTAGCTGCACCTGAAACAACTTTACACTTCAGGGTATTGATATTTTCAGTATTTAAAATGGCACCAAGTGCACATGGAGCGAAAATATCAACATCAAGTGAGAAAATTTCTTCGGGCTTAACGATTGTAGCTTTATATTTATCAGCAGCTATTTTAAGGCCACTATCAAAAATATCTGTTGCAAATACAATCGCACCTTCTTTAGAAACAAGCTCTATAAGGTGAAGACCTACTTTACCTGTACCCTGAACCGCTATTTTTTTACCTGCAAGGCTGTCGCTGCCGAAAGCTGCTTTAGCACTTGCTTTCATTCCCATGTAAACTCCGTAAGCTGTAACAGGACTTGGGTCGCCGCCGCCGCCAAGTATTTCCGGCAAACCAACTACGTGTTCTGTTTCCATAGAGATGTACTCCATATCTTTGGTTGTAGTTCCAACATCTTCAGCGGTAATATATTTACCACCCAGATTTTCGACGAAACGACCAAATTTACGCATCAGTGCTTCAGATTTCTGAGTTGCAGGATCACCGATGATAACTGCTTTAGCACCACCAAGGTTCAATCCTGAAATAGCTGCTTTATAAGTCATACCACGCGACAAACGCAAGGCATCATTAATTGCTTCTTCTTCTGTTTTATAGTTCCACATACGTGTACCACCGAGTCCGGGACCGAGTACGGTATTGTGAATTGCAATAATGGCTTTAAGGCCGGTATTGTTATCCTGACAAAGCATTATCTGCTCGTGATCGTATTTGGTTACTTTGGCAAACACATCAAACTGTGTGGTGCTGGTTGTTCCTTTTGCTTCGCTCATGATGTAATTTGAAATCGGGTGCAAAGGTAAGTTAATTCACAATAAAATGCGAACCTCCCCTTCAATTTACAGAATCAGGGTTAAGTTGCGTATTATCAGCCGATTAAGATTTATTTATAAAAACTTGTAGAAAATGAAAAAGAATCCGAGGTTTATCTTTAGCCAATATATAAAGACTTTTTTTTGTTAAGATTTGAAAGATTATTGAAACAATAATTTGGGTCCTAATTTTTTCCAAAAACAATTTCCAAAACAAATGAATCATCTATATGTTTCATTTGTTCATTTGTGTCTATTAAAATATATCCTGGCATAATTTTGATGTCATTTAATAGAATTTTAGATATCTTCTCTTTTAAATCATCTGGAACAACCAGATTTGAGTTTTCGAAATTATTAATTTTTATATTTCCGGATGAGTCAAATGAAAATGCAATTTTAACTTTACCGGCATTGATTTGTTTCTTGTATTTTTTTGAAATGCTTTTCACATTTGCAAAAAACAAGTCATTCCCGGAAATTGAGGCATCAAAATATTCAATTTTCTTCAATGGCAATTCTTCATTAGAAACTTTTTCCTGATATCGGGTTAGAGGTTCGAAAGAAGTACTTTCAGTCATTTCAATATCTTCCATTTCAGTCATAAGTGGCGGCGCTGTCCAGAATTTTATTACTTTTCCTTTTTTATCATAAGTCAGCCATTTATTCATCGGTTCATCCTTAAGTGACCGTGTATAATACCGAAGCTCTTTTGTTTTACCGTTGGGATAATAGGTTTTATAAACATAAACTGAATTATATAAATCGAAATAACCACTGTCAAGTCTGACACCTTCATTAGTAAAACTCTCTTCAAACAAATCAGAATGTTTGCGAATTAATTTATCCTTGCTGTTATAATCAAGATAAACAACTTCATTAAAAGGTTTCTCAATTTTGTAAACATTACCATTCAAAAGAAAAAAGGAATCCGTTCTCACATCATAATTATAAATATTTACTAATTTACCTTTAATATAATTTAACCATCTTCCCGATTCTATGCCGTCCTTATAATATCCTGAAGAAACTAGGTTGCCATTATTATACTTTAAAAACACACCATCCTTTATACTGTTCTTATAATTAGAAACTACAGAATCACTTTTCAAAACTCTGATTGCTGTACCTGTCATAGTGCCTGACTCAAAGGGAAAATAATTGAGGTAAGCTAAAGAAGGAATGGTCACATCTGAAACACTATCAACAACAAAGGAATTTCTGATTGTAATACCGGCTTTACCAGATACTATTTCGTTAAATGCTCCAAACATTTTGCACCCATTTACCTCAAACAATGCATTTACAATAGAAGTATCTTTAGTTTTAACAATGTATTCATCAGGCTTTCCATTCGATTGTAAATGCATATCAACACCATACTTGTTTTTAATAACAAATCCCGTTGACTTTAAAGAATAGCTCAAAGCTTCATTCTTTTGAGCTGAACAAAAACTACCACTGAGGCAAATAAAAGTAACAAGAAAAAATATTTTTAAAGGTTTCATTAAATGTACATTTTAAGAATGCTTCAAAGTTAATTCATTCATAAAGTAATTATATAAAATCAGTTTTGTGAATGAATCGGTTATTAACATTTTACCATCTTTTAGCAAATCAGCAATTTAACAGTTAAGTTTGCGGTATGCAAAATCAGCATCTTGACGCTAATGGCGATCTGCTTAGTAATACCGACCGCGATATTGAAAAAGTATTGAGGCCCGAAAGCTTTGGCGATTTTACCGGTCAGGATAAGTTATTAGAAAACCTTCGCGTATTTGTACAAGCTGCATTGCAACGCGGTGAAGCACTCGACCATGTTCTGTTACACGGACCTCCTGGTTTGGGTAAAACCACTCTGGCACACATTATTGCAAATGAACTTGGTTCGGGTATTAAAATTACCAGCGGTCCGGTACTTGAAAAAGCCGGCGACCTTGCAGGACTTCTTACAAACCTCAGCGAAAATGATGTTCTTTTTATTGACGAAATTCACCGTTTAAGTCCTGTTGTAGAAGAATACCTCTACAGTGCAATGGAAGATTATAAAATTGACATTGTACTTGATACCGGTCCGAATGCACGATCTGTTCAGATTAGTTTGAGTCCGTTTACCCTTGTAGGCGCTACTACCCGATCAGGTTTATTGACAGCGCCTTTGCGTGCCAGGTTTGGAATTACTGCACGATTAGAATATTACGACACCAAAAGGCTTACGATTATTATTACACGTTCGGCGTCTATTATGAAAGTGGATATAGAAGACGATGCGGCTTACGAAATTGCCAGAAGAAGCAGAGGAACCCCGCGTATTGCCAATGCATTATTAAGAAGAACCAGAGATTTTGCGCAGATAAAAGGCAATGGAACCATTACGATGGAAATTGCAAAAATTGCTTTGGATGCATTAAATGTTGTTGCTCATGGACTTGATGAAATGGACAACCGAATTCTTAGTGCGATAATTGATAAATTTAAAGGTGGTCCGGTTGGTATCAGCACCATTGCAACGGCGGTTGGTGAAGAATCAGGAACTATTGAAGAAGTTTATGAACCCTTTTTGATCCAGGAAGGATATCTGCAAAGAACAGCAAGGGGAAGAGAAGCGACAGAACTGGCCTACAGGCATCTTGGAAAAATTCCACAGTATAAGGGCGGTCCAACCTTGCTTTAACTTCTGTCTGATTAAAAATTATTTACGTCTAAATTGACAGTTACTAAAAGGATTAAATCCTACGATAGTTTTACTTTTGCAAATTAGTCATGAAATACTTTTTAACAGTCCTGTTTTTTTGTTCAATACACTCTCTTGCTGCACAAGATAATATAGGTAATCACAAAATTACCGGCGTCATTCTCAGTGCAGAAACACTTAAACCAATTGAGTTTGCTGCGGTATCTTTAAAGACTATCGGAGAAAATAAAAAATCTCATGCCGCGCTTACAAATGAAAAAGGTATTTTCACTTTATCCGGAATCAGTGGAGGTAAACAATTATTAAAGATTACTTATGCTGAATATCTTGAATATACCGATACTTTTTTTATTTCAGAAGATAAAACAATAACAATTTTTGATACTATTTTTCTTCAACCTAAAATAACAGAACTTTCCACTGTCCAGATAAAAGCTGAAAGAAATATTGACAATATCGGGATCGATAAAAAAGTATTTTCAGTAGAAAAAAGCACCCTTTCAACCGGAGGTTCAGCAATTGATATTTTAAGACAAATTCCGGCAGTGAATGTTGATATTGATGGCAATATTAATATCAGAGGAAGTGGCAATATAACGGTATTCATAAACGGAAAACCTTCAGGAATTACAGGTTCTAATCAACAGGCTATTTTAGATCAGATACCGGCTTCAACAATAGAAAGTGTTGAACTGATAACCAATCCTTCTGCTAAATTTGATGCTGAAGGTGTTAGCGGAATATTAAATATCGTACTTAAGAAAAACACTGTTAAAGGCTGGAATGGTAATACAACTATTGGCGCAGGTACAAACAATAAACACAACGCTTCCGGAAGCTTTAATTATAAAAATAAAAAAATTTCGAGTTCAAATACCCTTGGATATACTCAAAGAAATTACAGAATAAACGGCTATACAAACAGGCAGAATTTATTTTCAGGTGCTGATCCATATATCAATCAGGTTTCTCAAGGGAGTTATAATAACACAAGTGGTACCTTAAGCGGAAATTTTGAATATACTGTATCGAAAAAAAGCACACTTACTTTTAACTATTTAGTAGGACTTAGCGGCAATAAAAATCCTGAAACTGCAAATTATTATTTTCTGGATTCAAATGAGATAAAATACAGAGAACTGGTTCGTAAAACTGAATCAAAATCTAATAGTTATAATTTTGATGCAGGACTTACTTTCAGGCAGCAATTCAGAAAACCTAAACAGGACCTTGTTGTGTCGGCAAATTATTCGCTTTCGGAGAATAAAAGTAAAAACATGATTTTACAGAATACTTTGAGCAGTCTTTCTGCAGAGGTTCCGTATTTTCTGAATACCAACACAAAAAATCAGTTTAATGTTTCAGTTATTCAGATAGATTATACCCATCCGATTAATAAAGTAAGTAAGTTTGAAACCGGATTAAAATCTACCCAAAGAAATTTAGACAATGACATTCATGCTGATACATTTAATAATGCATTCAATAGCTGGAATATTGATTTTGGCAAAACCAACAGATTTAAATATTCTGAGAATGTAAACGCACTTTATGCTACTTATGCAAATACCACAAAATATTTCGATTTCCAGGGAGGCATCAGGGTTGAAGAAACTACCATTACAACCGATCAGGTTACTTCCGGTGAATATCAGAATTATAAATACATAAAAGCTTTTCCATCTTTTTTTATTAAGAAAAAAATATTGAAGACTGAAACTCAATTTAGTTATTCAAGAAGAATAAACAGGCCGGGACAATGGAATTTGAATCCATTTCCCAGTTATACAGATGCTTACAATCTGATGCGTGGTAATCCAAGGTTGAAACCGGAACTCACTGATGCACTTGAATTGTCTGCAGGAAAAAATTACAAGCAGCAGAATTATTCTGCCACTGCTTATTTCAGACAAACAACTAATGCAATTACCAGAGTAAGAACAATAGACAGTGCAGGCATTTCTTTGATTACACCCTATAATCTGGGCTTTTCTCAAAATGTGGGTATCGAACTGGTAGCCAGAAACCAGATTACAAAATGGTGGAATGTTACTTCCAATTTAAATATTTACAGATACCTGCTCTCCGGGACTGTTCAATCGAATGAATATTCGGGCAGCAATATTTCATATTTCGCAAAAATCATTTCTAATATAACTATCAATCCCGGTTATTCAATTCAAACTTCCTTCAATTATAACGGACCTTCATTAATTCCACAGGGAACTATATATTCAAACTATTCACTTGACCTTGGATTCAGAAAAGATTTGTTAAAAAACAAGTTTTCAATTGCTGTAAACTTAAGTGACGCATTTAATAACAGAAGATTTAAAATCAAATCTTCAGATGTTAATTTCATATCGGACAGCTACCGTAAAAGGGAATCGAGAATTTTAAATATTGCTTTA
>JACMRS010000100.1 GCA_014376345.1 Bacteroidia bacterium
CGCGTCTGTACGGGTAGGCCTCGCGTCTGTACGGGTAGGCCTCGCGTCTACCCCATAATATGTCCAATATAAGCAAATACGTTGATAAAAACAAGCACTTCAAATGCAATAAAGACCAAAGGTTTTCGTTAAATTCGTATTATGTGCAATTACATCAAAGCTTTACTTTTTATTTTATTCTTTAGTTTTATCATTACTCCGGTTTTTTCGCAAGTCGATTTCAGAGTAAATGATTCACTTAAAGGTGATTTTAGTTCAAGTGTAAAATTTAAAACTGTTATTACCAGCAATGATACTTTGTTACTTCCTTATGTTAACACAGATGCGCTTTACAAAGAAGGCTGGGACAAACTGGCACAGCCAATGTTCTGGAAAAAGATCATGTCACTTTCACCAGATTCCTGCTATATTAATATTGCAGGTAAAAGAGTGATTCTAGATAAACGCGCTTACCAACCGTATCTCGCACTTCCCAAAACATACAGAGACAGCATCAAAAGAACTATCAATTTGTCATTAGGTCTTGATACATTTACTCCCTTGTTTGTCACTTCAGGTAAAAAAGAATTTTACGAGCACCGCAAAACAATTCCTGAAATAGGTTTGGCTGTTAAAGCTTTTATGGACAATGGCGTTGATCCATGGTACGCACAAACTATTCTATTAATTGAAAGTCCGGGAAAAGCTGCAACACGTTCCAGCGTTGGGGCCAGAGGTCCATTTCAGCTTATGTCTGCTGTTGGAAAAAGGTTTGGTTTGAAAGTAAATAAAAATATCGACGAACGCACAGATCTTTATAAAGCTGCAGGTGCAGCATCTAAACTAATCAGTATAGATTGCATTCCCCGAATTAAAAATCTTCTCACAAGCTGGAATATTCCGTTTAAAGAAACAGATGTTTTTTTCAGACTGCTTGTTTTGCATGCTTATCACGCCGGACCGGGTAATGTAAAATGCGCTGTGGATGCTATAGCACCAACTGAAGGTGGTATTTCACTGATAAGTAAATTATGGCAGACAGAATGCGGTGGTTTTAGAAATGAATCACAGAATTATTCTCAGATTGCATTGGCAAGTATTTTGCTTTTCAATGAAATTAATGCTGAATTTAATGACACTGTTTTTATGGTTCTGGGTGATCATTATTACAATGCCTGTAAAAGTAAAAACCCTAAAGCACCATTAAGCATACAGCAGCTTAATAAAAGTCTGGATTTGTATGACAAAGATCTGGTTGATGGTACAATTAATCTGGATTATTATCTTGCAAAATCAAATAAAGTTAAACATGAACTGGGCATTAATTCTGCAAAGAACAAGCAAATGCAACCTGAATATCCCAACAATGAAAACCATTATCTTGATGTTGGCAACGACCTGATGAGTAAGAATAAAATAACTGAGGCTATTACAGTTTTGAAATTCAATATCGAAAGATTCCCTGATTCTTCACTTACTGCAGACAGTCTGAGCAGGGCGTATAGTAAAATCGGTAATGTTGCTCTCTCCCAAAAATATGCAGAGTTGGCCAAAAAGAATGCTCAGTAAATTCCGGTTTCACTGAAGAAAATTTTGAAACAAGCATTAATTCAAATATATCTTTTAAAAATATTCTATGAATTTCATCAATAAAATCTTAGAAATAAACAGAATAAAAAAAATATTATCATTATTGATATTTTTAGTTTGTGCTTTTATTAGTTTACTGACTATATATTCCTTTTTTACAAGGCATTTTGATTCTAAAACATTCTTAGGAAATATCCAGCTTCAAATTTCCCACTTCGTCAATCTTAAGTCATCAAATGATATCAATTTATAC
>JACMRS010000101.1 GCA_014376345.1 Bacteroidia bacterium
TCAGTTATTCCTGGGATTTCGGAACAGGAAGTTTTTCTTCCTTTCAAAAAAATCCTCTTAAATCGCTTAATACAGTTCTTGACAGCATATTGGTAACACATGCTGTTAGAACCGTTTCCGGATGTGTTGACACTATTAAATATTATCTTAAAATTGAAGGGCCAAAGCCGTACTTCACTATTAAAGATACAATTGGTTGTAATTCTCTCAATGCTGTTTTTCTGAATACTTCCCGATTCAGCACAAGTTATATCTGGCAATTCGGTGATTCTGCCATGCAAAATCTGCAAACTTCACAAAAGACGCCAATCAGTTTTTTATACAATAAAACCGGACGATATTATATTTCATTAATCGGAATTGATACCATAAGAAATCCTGTAACCGGCAGTATTTATTTTTGCAGAAATATATTTCCGGATAAGATTTACCAACCCGAAATTACACGCTCAGTTCTGGTATTGCCATATTTTAAAACCGCACTAACAGGAAGTGATTCTATCTGCCTGGGAAGTACTGCAGTATTGAAAAGTGAAAGTGACACAGGTTACAATTATGATAACTGGAGTATGGGAGACAGCACAAATTATTTAAGAAACCCGGGCTTGCAGCTTTCTCATGTTTATAAAAAAGAAGGCACATACATTGTAAAACTTCTTCCAGGTTATAACAATCCTCTTTATAATTTTTGTCGTGACAGTGCGATTAAAAAAATTTTTGTTGCAGACGTTAAAGCAGATTTTAAAATAGATTCGCCAGCAGTTATTCCGGTTTTTAAATTTCATAATTTATCAACTCCATCTGGTGCTAAATTACAATGGGATTTCGGTCAGCCTTCTTCAGGTAATTTGAATACGTCTGCAGAAAATGACCCTGAGCACAATTATGGAAGTGATACAGGCACATTTATGGTGTGCCTGCGCACATCAGTGCCACCCGGTTGCGAGGATACCGTGTGCAAGCCTGTGAGAATAACCTATAAAAAAGCGTTCAGGATTTTCAATATATTTACTCCCGGTATTACTGATGGTAAAAATGACAGTTATGATATTATCATCGAAGGAGAGGACTTATATGATCTGAAGATTTATGACAGATGGGGTGTGCTTGTTTTTAATGGTAATGAAGATGCAGAAGGAATTGAGCCAGGCAATTGGAATGGCAGAATTAAAAACAAAGGAGATGAATGTTCAGCCGGAACTTATTATTATATTTTCAAATATAGTTATTTGCAGGATCCTTCGGATATTAAGCTTATTAATGGAGTAGTGACTTTGATTCGTTGATTTTTTGAAATTTTAAGAATGAATTTGAAAGTTATTCAACAAAATTCAAAAATTAATGCCAAATAAATTTGAAAGTTAAAATTCAATTTCAAAAATCTTTACAATTTTCAACTTTGCCAAAATCGATTTTAGAAAAGGCTTTGCTTTTATAAACATCTTTCATCAGATCGAGGTGAGCAGTGCTGTGAGCATCGGTTCCAAGAAAATCATAATAACCTTTACTGATCATCCATTCGGCGGTTTTTTTGACCATAGGTGAATAATACCCGCTAAGTGACAATAGATTAATTTGAAGTTTCAACCCAAGTTCAATAGACTGCTCAATTTCTTCATAATTGTTATGCAGATAGACATATCTTTCAGGATGTGCATATACGGGCAAATAGCCCTGCATTTTTAAATCAAATATAAGCTCATTGAAAAATACCGGTTTAGACATAAATGAAGTTTCTATTAGCAGGTTTTTACCTTGGAAACTAAGCAATGGAATGTTGTTTTTTACTTGAGAAAGAAGCACTTCATCCATGTAATATTCTGCCGCAAAGTCTATCTCAAGTTCAATACCATTTGTTTCAAAAGCTCTATTTAATTCATTTCTACGGCATTCAATAATTTTAGGCGTATTGTCATAATGGTAGCTCATTATATGAGGCGTAGCTATGATTTTTTTGTAGCCAAGCTTTACAAATTGAGTTGCCATTTGAAGTGAATTCTCAATTGATTTTGAACCGTCGTCTATTCCAAAAAGTATGTGGTTATGCATGTCCCATTTAAGGGGATTTTCAATTGGTTTATTTTTAAATAAGCTGAACAAAAGTTACTTCTTATTAAATAAATTCAATATTCTTCTAAATCTTGAAGTGTTTTTCTCATCTTCATAATAGCCGTATCCGTAGCCTGATCCATAACCAAATTGTCCTCCGTAAGTATTAGTGCGATTGACATCATTAATAACAACAGATAGGTTGGTGTAG
Source organism: Bacteroidia bacterium (assembly GCA_014376345.1). Classification (GTDB taxonomy): domain Bacteria; phylum Bacteroidota; class Bacteroidia; order NS11-12g; family UBA955; genus JACMRS01. The sequence goes on from JACMRS010000101.1 coordinate 2,261, forward strand.
TTTTTGCTTTTATACAAACTGTTAATATTTTCAATAACAGTTTCTTTAGAATATCCTGCCCTGACTACATAAATTGAAAGGTCACATTTTTTAAATACAGTATTAGCATCTGTCACCAATCCAATAGGTGGATTATCTGCCATTATTACATCGTAATCTTCAAAAAGACTTTCTATCAGAATATCAAATTCTTTTTTCAAAAGCAGTTCATGAGGATTTGGAGGAATTGGACCTGCGGTTATGTAATCAAGGTTTTTAAATGTTGAGTGTTTTACAGCATCACGCCAGTTTGCCATTCCTGAGAGGATAGAGCTAATTCCTACAGTATTTGTTACATTAAAACCCTGGTGAATTTTAGGTTTACGCATATCCAAATCCAAAATAACTACTTTCTTATCTGCGGATGCAAGAATTGCTGCAAAATTGATAGCAAAAAAAGTTTTACCCTCACCACTTATTGTTGAGGTAACACCAAACATCTGCTTGCTTTTTTTGGATAGCATAAAGTCGGAGTTAGATCTTATTGATCTTAATGATTCACTTATTGCCGATTTAGGATTCTTGTCAACAACAAGAGTTGACACTGACATTTTCTTTTTGAAAGTTGGAATCATGCCAAGAATAGGCGCTTTTACTTTGTTCTCTACCTGTTTCTGACTGTAAATTACATTTAGAAAATAGTAACGGATAATCCAGTATCCGGCGATAGGAATAATGCCACCAAGAAGAAAGAAAATCCATACTTTTTTTACATCAGGATAAATTGGAACAGGTGAAGCGTAAGCCTCTGAAAGTATTGTAAATTCAGGAACTGTTCCGGCTTTAGTGATTTGGTACTCAACTTGTTTTTCAATCAGACTGATATAAAACTTTTCGTACAATCTGTTAAATCTTTCTAATCTGTTAAGTTCTGTTTCCTTAGCAGGCAAACCATTAAATTCGCCTTTAAGGGCACCGATTTTACGATTTAATTCAGCTGTTTGTTCTGCAATAAATTTTTTGGTTTCGCTAACGTAATTCAGTAGTTGTGATTTCGCGATAGAAATTTCAAGCTCTACAGTTTTATAGGGCATAGTAATTTCTTTCTGCGAAAGTTTTAAAAGTTTGCGTTTTTTATATAAATCATTCAGTTCGTCAATACTTTTAATAATCTGTTGGTTTTCTATACCAAGCATCAGCGGATAAATATTTTCCGTATCTTCTTCCTTCTCTACAAATTTTAGAATATTATTAATTGAAGCGACAGAGTTATTTACCTCTTCTTTTTTTAATTCAAGCGCTGAAAGCTGGCCGGTAAGGGTTGTAAATTCGATAACAGGAGTTGCAGATCCTGAAACTTTTTTAAATTGTTCAATGTAGTTTTCATATTCCTCCAGTTTGTCTGCAGTTTTCTGAATCTGACCTTCAATAAATCCCAAAGTTTGTTCTTGCGACTTAAGCTTTTTTTCAATTGTTTGCTTTAAATAAACTGTATCATAAGCATTAACAATAGTGGTAGCTTTGTTAATATTATAATCACTAAAAGAGATTGCAATAGTTCTTGCTTCTTCACTAATAGCATCTACTCTCAAATTTGCAAGTAAATAATCAACAACTGCCGCCTTGCTGTTAATTCTGAAAAA